>NZ_JBEXZD010000011.1:0-118461 GCF_040628575.1 Streptomyces sp. NPDC006393 | reverse complement strand
TTCTGGCCAACCCAGTGCGTCGCAAACTGCTGGAAAGCCTGCGTGAAGGGCCGCGCTCCACGGGTGAGCTGGCCGGGATGTTCGAGCTCGGGAGGCCGGCGGTCTCCGAGCACCTCGCGGTGCTCCGGACCGCCGGGCTGGTGCGCGAGGAGCCGCGTGGCCGGCATCGCTTCTACCACCTCCAGGCGGCCCGGCTGGCCGAGGTGAGCGAGTGGCTGCGGCCGTTCGAGCACTACTGGAACCAGCGCCTGGACGCGCTGGCCGATCTCTTGCACGAGGAGAACGAGAAATGACCGAGCACAACACGATCGAACTCGAGAGGTTTCTGCCCCATCCCCCGGCCGCGGTCTGGAACGCCCTGACCGATCCGGACCTCCACGCCCGCTGGTGGGCCGCGGGGGACGTCAAGCCGGTCGTGGGCCACCGCTTCACTCTCGACATGGGCAACTTCGGCAAGCAGCCCTGCGAAGTGACCGAGGTGGACGAGCAGCGGCTGCTGGCCTACCGCTTCGCCGAGGGCGCGCTCGACACCACCATCACCTGGCGGCTCGAGCCGGAAGGCGAAGGCACCCGTCTGCGCCTGACCCACGCCGGCTTCGACCTCGACTCACCGATGGGCCGACAGGCGTACGAGGGCATGGGCAAGGGCTGGCCCCACGTCCTGGACCGTCTCGCCGGCCTCCTCGGAGAGGCCGCCTGACGCACCCGCCGTTCCCACGCCTACCGGGCGGTGCCGGCGAACAGTGCCAGCTGGTCCTTGACCCAGGGGTCGAACACTGCCAGCCGCTTCGCGGCCGCGGGCTCGAACATCGCCAGCTGGCCCGCGACCCAGGCGTCCGGGAGCCGGTGGGTGAGGTTGGAGTTGTGGTGATGGCGGCAGCCGTGACCCGAGCCGGTGTTCACCGTGGTGATCCCGGCGGGGACGTCCCGGGCGGTGTGAGCGGTGGCCGCCGTCGCGGAGCCGCCCGCGGCGAGCAGGGCCCCTCCGGCGACCGTGGCGGACACGCCCGCGGTGGCGATCCGACGCATCAGCTTCTTCACGGTGTTCCCTCCTCCTTGGGCCGGAAAGCATCAGGTCGGCGCGCCTACCCGCCCGCACACGTCACACACCGGCCGCGGCGGAGAATCTCGCTCCCGATGTGCGACCCTCGCCGGGCCGACGAGCGGGACGCCGGCTTCGGCCGACGCGATGGCCGAGGGGAATTCAGACGCGGGATCCGGACGTGAGATTCGGACGGGGAATTCAGCCACGACGCACACGCCCGCCGGCCCTCACCCGGCCGGTCGTCTGCCGGGCGGCCCCTGCCCAGGGCGCAGAGTGCGGGGGCCGCCCGGGCCTCACGGTCCTGTCACAGCGCAAGGCACTACGACGCTAAAATCCCCGCTCCCGGTCGCGCCCGCCGAGCGCCCCGCCCGGGTGAAGAAGACCACCCCGTTCGCCCCGGCCCCGTGTCTCGGACGGTCAGGCGTACCGCATGCCGGCCGGCGCGAGAATCGTTCCCTCTCTACTCCGTCGAGTCCTCCCAGTGGAAGGAGGCGAGGGCCGAGCCCTGCCCGAGCGCACCGGGTCTCTCCGGTTCCGGGTCGTCGTCCTGCCGTCGGCGGGCCAGGTGTCCGAGGGCGACGAGCGCGCCGAGCAGCAGGCCGACCAGGCAGACCGTGACGACCGCGAGCAGAGCGACGCCGAGCAGGCCGTATCCGGTCAGGGTCGCCACGAGGCCCACCGGGTTCATGCATCCACATGCCAGCATGACGACACGGTCCCGGCCGGCGGCCCGGCCGTGTCGGCATGTGGCCGATCGGTGTTCCGGATGTGCCCATGCCGCAACACGGTTCGGTCGGACGCGTGTTCAGGAGGGCCCGGTGCGTACGGCGGTCGCGGACAGGGTGGTGTAGGTCATCGTGAAGCGTCCGCCCAGGGAGTCGACCGCGCTCCCGACCGCGTCCAGTATCCCGGCCAGCTGATCGGGGCGGAGCCCGGTGAGGCCGCCGGTGGTGGGCAGCAGGTCCAGCCACTGATCGCGTGTGTAGGACCGCTCCCAGTCGAATCGCCACTGTTCGACATCGGTGAACTGTCCGGTTTCCCGGATCTTCTCCGCGCACTTGGCGTAGACCGCCTGGTAGGCGTCGAGCGGTCGGCGGGCCGGCCCGCCGTTGAACGGGGAGTCGGGCACCACCCGCCGGAAGGCGGCGGCGAACGGCTCGCCCACCTCGGGGGGCGGCTCGTACACGTGCCCGAAGATCGCCAGCCGTCCTCCCGGACGCAGCACCTGTGCCGCCTTCACGGCTCCCGCGACCGGGTCCACCCAGTGCCACGACTGCGCGGCGACGACCGTGTCGAACGTCCGACCCTCCGGCCGCCAGGCTTCGAAGGTCGCCGTCTCGACTCGCAGGCCACGGGCTCTGGCGAAGTCGGCCATGCGCGCGTCGGGCTCGACGCCGAGCACGGCGCAGCCCGCGGCCTGGAACTGGCGGGCCGCGATGCCGGTGCCGCAGCCGACGTCCAGGACGTCGGGCCCGGGGCTTGCGGCGACGATCCGCGCCACCAGGGCATCGGGGTAGCCGGGCCTAGCGCGGTCGTAGCGTCGGGCGTCCACGCCGAACGACTCGGCCATCCGGCGGGCTTCGTGCGGCAGCGCGGGGGAAGGCTCCTGCGATGAAGTGGGCATGCGCCCACCCTAATGGGCAAGCGCCCACTGGACAATCGATACGATGCCGGGGCGACGCACGAGAGGATCTGCGAGTGCCGACTGGGGTGCACCTGCGCGATGCGCGACAGCAGCTGTTCGACGCTGCCGAACGCGTGCTTCTGCGCGCCGGACCGAGCGGGCTGACCAGCCGGGCCGTCACCGACGAGGCAGGCTGCGCCAAGGGCGTCCTGCACCGGCACTTCAGCGACTTCGACGCCTTCCTCGCCGAACTCGTGCTCGACCGGGCCGCGCGGCTCGAGGCACAGGCGAGCGCGTTGCGCGAGTGCGTCGGCGCCGGCACCGTCGCCGGCAACCTCACCAAAGCGCTGACCACGCTGTTCGGCCCGGTTCCCGTGGCGATCATCCCGCTGATCACTTTCAGGGACGAGTTGCGCGGACGGCTGCGTCGGGCCCGGCCCGGCGGTGGCATCGCGATCCTCGCCGAGGCCACCACCGCGATCTCCGCCTATCTGGCCGACGAGCGTGCCCGTGGCCGCATCGCGGCCGACGCCGACATCGACGCGCTCACCCTCTCCCTCGTCGGTGGCGGGCATCTCCTGTTCGCGGACCGCGACCCCGGCCCGCCGACCACGGCGGTCGTCGACAGGTTCGTGACATCGGTCATCGCCGACGCCGTGCACCGGCGACCGGACCGGGACGCGGGACGGCACGCCGGCGACCGCGTCTGAACACGAGGGCCACCGCAAGCACCCCCCAGGGGCCATTCGGATGCCTCGCGGTGGCGCCTGCCGAGGGCCGCCCACACGCTGGAGCCGGACGTGAACGCTCCGCCGCGCCCGGTGCGCGGCAGCAGGCTCCTGGAGGACTGTGTGACTGCCCCGTCGCCCGCCACCGACGCGCCGCCGGCCCGGTACGACGACCTGCGCGCACTGGTGTTCAACTGCACCTTGAAGCGCTCACCGGAGACGAGCAACACCCAGGGGCTGATCCACCGCAGCACCACCATCATGGAGGCCCAAGGGGTGCACGTCGACGTGGTGCGGGCGGTGGATCACGACATCGCCACCGGTGTGTGGTCCGACATGACCGAGCACGGCTGGGCGTCGGACGCCTGGCCGGAGCTGTACCGGCAGGTCCTGGCGGCGGACATCCTCGTGCTGGCCGGCCCGATCTGGCTGGGCGACAACAGCTCCGTGATGAAGCAGGTGATCGAACGCCTCTACGCCTGCTCCAGCCTGCTCAACGAAGCCGGGCAGTACGCCTATTACGGCCGCGTCGGCGGCTGTCTGATCACCGGCAACGAGGACGGCGTCAAGCACTGTGCCATGAACGTCCTCTACAGCCTCCAGCACCTGGGATACACGATCCCTCCCCAGGCGGACGCCGGATGGATCGGCGAGGCGGGTCCCGGACCGTCCTATCTCGACCCCGGCTCCGGCGGGCCGGAGAACGACTTCACCAACCGCAACACCACCTTCATGACCTGGAATCTCCTCCACCTGGCCCGGGCGCTGAAGGACCTCGGCGGCATCCCCGCCTACGGCAACCAGCGCACGGCCTGGGACGCCGGCTGCCGCCACGACTACGAGAACCCCGAGCACCGTTAGACCCGGGGCCTCGGCAACGGGCGCGGCCTCAGGGGCCACGGGGACGACTTCAGGCCTCGGCCACGGGGACGTCCTCAGGCCTCGGCCACGGGGACGACCTCGCGCTGGGGACCGCCGAGCACCACCTTCAGCGCGCCCGTCTCGGCGGCGTGGGCGAAGACGTCGTACGCCTCCTCGATGCGCTCCAAGGGGAAGGTGTGGGTGATCAGTTGGGAGGCGGGCAGCCGGCCCGTGGCGGCCATCTTCAGCAGCGTGGGCGTGGTGCGGGTGTCGACGAGGCCGGTGGTGATGGTCACGTTCTTGATCCACAGTTCTTCCAGGTGCAGGGTCGCGGGCGTGCCGTGCACCCCGGCGTTGGCCACATGGCCGCCGGGCCGCACCATGCGCGTGCACAGCTCGAAGGTCTCCGGCACGCCCACGGCCTCCACCACGACGTCCGCGCCGAGTCCTCCGGTGAGGTCGTCGACCAGTTGCTCGGGCTCCTCGCGGGCATCGGCCACGGCCTCGGCGCCCAGCTTCCGCGCGGCCTCCAGACGAGCCGGGGCCAGGTCCACGGCGATGACGCGCTCGGGTGCGAACAGCCGTGCGGTGGCGATGGTCGCGAGACCGACGGGACCGGCCCCGACCACGACGACGGTGTCCCCGGGCCGCACCCGTCCGTTGAGCACGCCGACCTCGTAGGCGGTGGGGAAGATGTCCGCCAGCAGCACCGCCTCCTCGTTGGTGACGGCGGCGGGCAGCGCGTGCACCGACAGGTCGGCGAACGGCACCCGGACGAACTCCCCCTGTGTGCCGTCGACGGTATGGCCGAGAATCCAGCCTCCGCCGCCCAGGCACTGGCTGTACATGCCCTCCCGGCAGAAGCGGCACCGGCCGCAGGCGCTGATGCAGGACACCAGCACCCTGTCCCCCGGCTGTACGGTGCGCACGTCGGCGCCCACCTCGACGATCTCGCCGACGGCCTCGTGCCCCAGCACCGTGCCCGGACGCACCTCCGGGACGTCGCCCTTGAGGATGTGCAGATCCGTGCCGCAGATCGTGACGGTGTCGACGCGCACGACGGCATCGGTCGGTTCCTGGACGTCCGGGTCGGGAACCTCCTCCCAGGCGGCCTGTCCGGGACCGTGGAAGACATAGCCCTTCATACCGATCACCAGCCTCCTGTCATCCGGCCTTGTCGCCGGGTTCCCCCTCCGGGCGAATTGCCGACGCGGGTCCGGGTCGTCGGTGTGCGTGCCGGTGGTGCGGGCGTGCGGCGGGGTTCAGCGCCCGGGCCATCCGGAGCCCTGCCGGAGGACGTCCAGCCGGCGCCGGTACTCGTCCTCGTCGATCTCGCCGCGGGCGAAACGTTCGGCCAGCACCTGTTCGGGGGTGGGGCGTCCGGTACCGCCGTGCGCCCGCGACTGTCCGCCGCCGCGGTTCAGTGTGCGGAAGAGGAGCACACCGACGGCGATCAGCAGCACCCAGAACAACAGCATCCCCAGGCTCATGGCGAACCAGCCCCAACCGGGCGCGCCGTGCGGGAACCAGAACATCGTCACCACCCACTTCCTGGCGCACTCCCACCGCCTGGCGCACTCCCACCGCCTGGCGCCCGGCCGCCGCCTCGCGCGGCAGAAGTCCCCACTGCCACGGTCGCACCGCCCACGGTGCCGCGCGAGTGGCCGCGGCGGATCGAACGGAGGGAGGCTGGAGGAAGGCGACCGAGGTGGTCCGGCAGCTGGTCCCGATCGCCGAGAGGGCCGTGAGCAGACCGGCTGGCCGACGGAGAGGAGGCAGCTCATGAAGGTCGGAGTGCTGACCGGCGGCGGTGACTGTCCCGGCCTGAACGCCGTGATCCGCAGTGTCGTCCGCAAGGGCGTCCAGGAATACGCCTTCGACTTCGTCGGGGTGCGGGACGGCTGGCTGGGCCTGCTCCAGAACGCCGTGGTTCCGCTGGACATCCCCGCCGTGCGCGGCATTCTCCCCCGCGGCGGGACCATCCTCGGCTCCTCCCGCACCAACCCGTTCAAACACGAGGACGGGCTGCGACGCGTACGGGACACCCTGGCCGCGCACGACGTCGACGCGCTGGTGGTGATCGGCGGTGAGGACACGCTCGGCGTGGCGACCGAGCTGAACGCGCGGGGAGTCCCACTGGTCGGCGTACCGAAGACCATCGACAACGACGTCTCCGGCACCGACTACACCTTCGGCTTCAACACCGCCGTGGGTATCGCGACCGAGGCCATCGACCGCCTGCACACCACCGCCGAGTCGCACATGCGCACGCTGGTGGTGGAGGTGATGGGGCGGCACTCGGGCTGGATCGCCCTGCACGCCGGGATCGCGGGCGGCGCCAATGTGATCCTCGTCCCGGAGCGGCCGTTCGACCTCGACCAGGTCTGTGAACAGGTCAGGAGCCGATTCGAGATCAACTACGCGCCGATCGTCGTGGTCGCCGAGGGCGCCGTCCCCAAGGAGGGGCAGATGGTCCTCAAGGACCAGTCGCTGGACGAGTTCGGGCATGTGCGGCTGTCCGGCATCGGCGAGTGGCTGGCCCGGCAGATCTCGGACCGCACCGGGAAGGAGGCCCGGACCACGGTCCTGGGCCACGTCCAGCGCGGCGGCACACCGAGCGCCTTCGACCGATGGCTGGCCACACGCTACGGGTTGCACGCCATCGAGGCGGTCAAGGACGGTGACTTCGGCGTCATGGTCGCCCTGCGCGGCACCCGGATCGTCCGCATCCCCCTGGCCGAGGCCACCGCGCAGGCCAAAGTGGTCGATCCGTCGCTGTACGACGAGTTCGAGGTGTTCTTCGGCTGACGCGGCCCCCGCTGCGGCTCCCACCTGCGAGGCGCCTGCGAGGCGTCTGCGAGGCGTCTGCGAAGAGTCTGGGAGGCGCCTGTGAGGTGCGACCGCTCGGCTGTCATCCGGCATGCGGTACGACCGCCACCGGGCAGCGGGCGTGGTGCAGCACGGCGTGCGTGATGGGGCCCAGCCGGCCTTCACCCGCACGCGCCCGCGGGTCGGTGCTTCGGCCGACGACGAGCAGAGCCGCGCCCTGGGACGCGTTGAGGAGCGCCTGAGCCGGATGCAGCAGCAGGACATCGGCGCGGGCCGCGACGTGCGGGTACTTCTCGCGCCAGGGGCGCAGCGCGTCGGTGAGCCGCAGGACCTCCTGGTCCTCCCAGGTGGCGCGGTCCTCCTCGGTCACCACCAGGGTCTGCGCGGAGACGGCCTCGGCGGGCAACGCCCATGCCCGGACCACCCGCAGGCCCGCTCCCCGGGCCTCGGCGGCCGAGAACGCGAAGTCCGCCACCTCACCGACCGGGCGGTGCGCGTCGAACCCCATCACGACCTGGTCCGCGCCATGTGCCGCCCGGGGCCCTTCCCCGTAGACGCCGGGCTGTTCGGGAACCAGCACGACAGGGCAGGGGGCCGCCGCCGCGACGCGCAGCGCGACCCGGCCGACCGCCAGACCGTCGAACCCGCCCGTGCCGCGCGTCCCGACGACGAGGAGCCCGGCATCACGGGCCGCGGCGAGAAGGGCCGCGGCCGGGTCGTCATCGGTCTGCTCGCACAGCACCTCCACGTCCGGACAGCGGTCGCCGAAGTCGGCGGCCACCCGCCGGAGCATCCGCGCACCCAGGTCATGCAGTCGGTCAGCGGCCGTGGCCGGTAGGGCAGGGCCGGGCAGCGGTGGGGACGCATGCAGCAGGCGGAGCGGAACACCGCGCGACGCGGCCTCCCGCGCCGCCCAGCACGCGGCCGCCAGACCGCGTTCGGACCCGTCGACACCCGCCAGCACCGGCTGACTCATCACGTCCTCCTTCGCCCTGCCGGAGCCCTGGCCGGCCACACGCCCGTGTCCCTCGCGTCGCCACTGTTCGGCCCTTGCCCCCGGCCTCACCGGTCGGCGGCTGTGATCCGGCGCCCTGTCAGACGGGTGAGAGGCACTTTCACCCAGATCAGGCGCGAGCCGCCCGCCCATGGTTCGGAGTAGGCCCGCTCCTCCAGCCGGCGGACCATGTCCGGGTCGTCGACGACCTCGGCACGGCCCACCGCGAGCACGCTCCAGCCCTGGCTCATCGCCTCGTCGAGGTGGTCGACCTCGAAGGCGACGTCGGAGCCGACGGCCCTGGCGGGGGCGGAGCCGGGCACGCTGCGGAAGAAGAGGGCCTCGCCCAGCACGTCGTAGTTGACGGGGAACGCGACGGGCCCGTCCGGACCGGTGAACGCGATACGTCCCACTCCGTGCGTGGACAGCAGCGCCCGGCACTCGTCCCGGCTCAGATCCGTCAGCCGTGGGTGCAGCAGCGCCCGTCCCTGTCCCGGCGGGTACTCCTGGTCGCCGCCCCGCAGCGACAGGAGTGTGGTGCCGAGCGCGTCGGCCAGTCGCAGGATGGTGGTGATGCCCGGCTCCGACGGGTGCTGTTCGAGATAGGAGAGGTAGTGCGGCGACATACGGGCACGGCCGGCCGTCTCCTCCAGGCTGAGTCCCTGACGCCGGCGGGCCGCCGCCAGACGCCGTCCGAAGTCCCCCGGCCTCCCTGCCGGACCGACGGCGGGTGCCGCGGGAGCCGGCCCACTGGCCAGGGCCCCTTCCGGGCCCGCGCGCCGGGCCTCCCCCTCCCGGCCCCTGTCCCGGGCGTCCCCCTCCCGGCCCAGGTGCTGGACGTCCCCCTCCCGGCTCAGGTGCTGGACGTCCCCCTCCCGGCTCAGGTGCCGGACGTCCCCCTCCCGGCTCAGGTGCCGGACGTCCCCCTCCCGGCTCAGGTGCCGGACGTCCCCTTCGTGGCCCAGGTGCTGGACGTGGGCGTCCGGTCCCGGAAAGACCAGCGAGACCTCGCCCGTGTCCGACCAGCGCACGTCGTAGGGCGGTGTGCCGTCGTCGTGGTGCAGGCCGACGATCTCGCCGTCGCGCCGGGTGACCCCGGTGACCGGGCTTTCCACGACCAGTCGATCACCTAGCTGAGCACGCATGGTCATGCCTTCCCTCAGGCGTCCGTCTCCCAGAATCACCCGCGCCCGTCGCCCGCACCAACGGACCCCGGATCACCAGGCCCTCCGGACCACCTGGGTACCGCCGTGCCGTCAGCGTCCGACGGCGGCGAGCGCCGCGGCGTACTGCTCGTCGGTGACCGGTTCCAGCCAGGTGGTGCCGTCGCCGGCGCCGTCACCGACGACCATGGCGATGTGGGCCATGAGGTGGGTGTCGGTGGCGCCGTGCCAGTGCTCCTCGCCGGCCGGGCACCTGACGGTCTCGCCGGCGCTCACCCGGACGACGTCGCCGTCGCGGGTGCCGACCAGGCCGACACCGTCGGTGATCCGCAGGACCTGGCCCAGGGCGTGGGAGTGCCAGTGGGTGCGGGCGCCGGGGGTGAAGCGCACGAGACCCGCGGCCAGGCGGGCCGGCTCGGTGGGAACCGAGATCAGGTCGAGGTAGACGTCGCCGGTGAAGCGTTCCGCCGGGGCCTTGAGGGTGGGGGTGTCGGTGAGGTGTTCCACGTCTGAGATTCCTTGATCGAGCTTGGGCGGTGGGCGCGGTGCGGTGCCGTAGTGCGGTGCCGGGGTGCCCGGGTGCCGGGGTGGAGGTGGTGCGAGGGTGGCGGTGGCGCCGAGGCGGCGGTGGTGCCGAGGTCGCGGTGGCGCCGGTCAGGCGCCGCGCTCGTCGGCGATCTGCTTCAGCCGGGTGATCGCGGTCATGGCGTTGGGCCAGCCCGCGTAGAAGGCCAGGTGCGTGATCGCCTCGGACAGCTCCTCGACGGTCAGCCCGTTGTCCAGGGCCACCCAGAGGTGGTGGCCGAGTTGCTCGCCGCGGTACAGGGCGGCCAGCGCGCTCACGGTCACCAGGCTCCGGTCCCGCGGCGACAGCCCCGGCCGCTGCCAGACGTCACCGAAGAGAACCTCGTCGGTGACCTCGACGAGCCTGGGCGCGATCCCGGCCAGCTCCCGGGGTGCGGACTGCTGCGGCATACGAACGACTCCTTGGTCATGGATCACATCGGGACGGGCCGCCACGACCACTGTGCGGCGGGGGCGGCCTTCCGGCAGCCGCCGGCGCCCGTGTCCCGGGCTCTCCGGTGGGCACGGCCGCTGCCGCTATCGACAAAACCGCAGGTCGATGCGGCGAAGAAGGGTCTGCCGTGCCAGGTACTGACAGGACCCCCCAGAGGTGGACCGTCCGGCCTAGCCTGGAATCCGTGACCACGCAGAGCGACATCCGAGCGTTCCTGGCCTCCCGCCGCGCCAGGATCACCCCACGGCAGGCGGGTCTGCCGGCCTACGGCGGCAACCGGCGCGTGCCGGGCCTGCGCCGCGAGGAAGTCGCCCTGCTCGCCGGTGTCAGCATCGACTACTACGTACGCCTGGAACGCGGGCATCTCGCCGGCGCCTCCGAGGAGGTACTCGACGCCGTCGCGAACGCCCTCCAGCTCGACGACGCCGAACGCGCCCACCTCCACGACCTGGCCCGCGCCGCCGCCAGGCGCCCGGTCCGCCGTACCAGACGGGTCCACGGGCCGCTGCCGGACAGCGTGCTGCGCGTGCTGCGCTCCATGACCGACTCCCCGGCCTTCATCCGCAACGGCCGCCTGGACATCCTGGCCACCAACACCCTCGGCCGCGCGCTGTACGACCCGCTGTTCCCCGACGGCACCGCTCAGACGGTCAACATCGCCCGCTCGCAGTTCCTCGTGCCGGGCGGCCGTGACTTCTTCCCCGACTGGGAGGAGTCCGTGAACACCACCGTCTCGCTGCTGCGCACCGAGGCCGGCCGCGCCCCGCACGACACGGAGCTGACGGGACTCATCGGCGAACTCGTCACCCGCAGCGAGGAGTTCCGCGTCGCCTGGGCCCGGCACAACGTCCGTCTGCACCACACCGGCCGCAAGTCCTTCAGGCACCCCGCCGTCGGCGTCCTCACCCTCGACTTCGACGCCATGGAGCTGCCCGCCCGGCCCGGCCTGACCCTCACCGCCTACAGCGCCGCCCCCGGCACACCCGACCACGACGCCCTGCGGCTCCTGGCCGCCTGGGCCGCGACCGAGGGCACCCGGCCCACCGGCAGTCCCGCCGCGTCCGGCCCGCGCGACCGGCCTGCCGCCGGTCCGCGCGGCCGCGGCAAGTGAGACTCCCCGTGCGGGAGTTCGGTGTGATGTTGGCCCCCGCGTGGTCCGCCGTCCCGGGACCGGCGGACCAACGCCTCGGTGGGCGCTGCCGCGGGGTAAACGGAACCTAACCCTCCGGCCGCCGGAACGGAACCCCCATAGATGTGTGGCGCAGCTCATATCGATCGGCCGGGCCGGCGAGGAGAAGGTTCCTCGATCATCGCCTTTAGGTCAGGACCTGACCGCTTGTACGGCTAGCGTCTTCCTCACCAGAGCAACCCACTCCCGGAAGGCGACGACGATGACCGAGACCACGCCCGTCCATGAGCACGCCACCCGCGACCTCGGCGAGGCACAGCCCGTCACCGGCGAGCGTGCCGACCTGCTGGAGACGCTGGCCAAGCACCGGCAGTTCCTGCGTTTCACCACCCGTGACCTCGACGACGAGCAGGCCGGGCGCCGGACCACCGCCAGTGAGCTGTGTCTGGGCGGCCTGATCAAGCACGTCACCGCGGTCGAGCGGAACTGGGCGCGGTTCATCGTGGAGGGCCCTTCGGCGATGGGCGACTTCACCGCCATGACCGAGGCCGACTGGGCCCGGCGGGTCGACGAGTTCCGGATGCTGCCCGGCGAGACGCTGGCCGGCGTTCTGGACGACTACGCCGAGGTGGCCGGCCGGACCGATGAACTGGTCCGCACCCTGCCCGACCTGAACGCCGCGCACCCGCTGCCGAAGGCCCCGTGGTTCGAGCCGGACGCGCGGTGGTCGGCCCGCCGGGTGCTGATGCACATCATCGCGGAGACCGCGCAGCACGCCGGCCACGCCGACATCATCCGCGAGTCCCTGGACGGCGCCAAGAGCATGGGGTGACGTCCGCTCGCCGCCGGGAAGGACCGCCGGCCGGTCATCCCTGCGTGAAGCGTACGGGCGTCCCCGCGCGGGCCTGCGCCGCCTGGGCGAGGGCGGCTTCCACGACCACTGCGATCACCGGGTAGCCGCCCGTCGTGGGGTGGTCGTGGAGGAACACCACGGGGCGCCCGTCCGGGGGTACCTGGACCGCGCCGAGGACCATGCCCTCGCTGGGCAGTTCGCCCGTCGTCCGGCGTTCCAGCGCCGGCCCCTCGGTGCGCAGGCCGATGCGGTTGCTGTGCGGGGACACACGGTAGGTCGCCGAGGTGAGGGTGCGCAGCGCCGCCGGGGTGAACCAGTCGGCGCGGGGACCGGGCCGGAGCGGCAGCACCAGTGCGGCGGGCGGCGCGGACCAGGGGGCGGCGGAGGGGAGCGCCGGCTGCCGGACGGGGGCGCCCAGCGGGAGGACGTCCCCGTCGCGCACGGGCGCCGGGCCGAGCCCGGAGAGCAGGTCGGTCGAGCGGCTGCCGAGGACCGGCTCGGTGGCGATGCCCCCGGCGACCGCCACGTACGAGCGCACCCCGGCGGTCACCGTACCCACGTTGAGCACCGCCCCCGCGGGCACCCGTACCGGCGCGCCCCAGGCCACCGGGCGGCCGTCGACGGTCACCGGGCAGGGCGCACCGCCGACCACGACGGTGACGCCGTGGTCGGGTCGCAGGGCGCAGCCGGTCAGGGTGGTTTCCAGGACGGCGGCGCCGGGGTCGTTGCCGAGCAGCCGGTTGGCGAGCGCCATCGCGGGTGCGTCCAGGGAGCCGGAGCGCGGAACGCCCAGGTGGGCGTGCCCGTGGCGGCCGGAGTCCTGGACCGTGGTGAGGGCGCCGGAGCGTACGACGGTGAGTTCTGCGCTCACGCCGCACCGTCCTCGGGGACGAACCGCACGCGTGTTCCCGGTGTGAGAAGGGCGGGTTCGTCGCGGGTGAGGTCCCACAGGGGTGCCGGGTCCGGCATGGTGCCGATGAGCTGCCAGCCGCCGGGCGTGGCGCGGGGGTACACCGCGCTGTAGGGACCCGCGAGTGCCACCGCTCCGGCCGGCACCCGGGTCCGCGGTGTGTCGCGGCGCGGGACGTGCAGGTGCGGGGGCAGTCCGGTGAGGTAGCCGAAGCCGGGCGCGAAACCGCAGAACGCGACCCGGTACGTGTACGAGGAGTGCCGGGCGGCGACCTCCTCGGGGCCGATCCCCCACAGGGCGGCCACGCGGGTCAGGTCGGGGCCGTCGTAGCGCACGTGTATCTCCACCGCTCCCCCGTCGTCGGGGAGGCGGGGCGGCACGTGCCAGTCGGCGAGGCGGCGGGCCAGGTCCCCGGGGTCGGGCACTCCGTCCAGCAGGACGGTGCGCGCCCCCGGCACGATCTCCGCGACCGGCGGCAGGGTTCCCGCGGCGCGGCGGCGCAGCAGTTCGGCGTGGAAGGCCGCGGTGCGCTCGGCGTCGGGCAGTTGGACGAGCAGCGCGTGCCGCCCGGCGGGCCGCAGTTGGAGCGACCGGTCCTCCGTCATGCGAAGGCCTCCACGCCCACCCCCGCCGTCCGGAGCGCCTCGCGCACGCGGGCGGCGATCCGGGCCGCGCCGGGGGTGTCGCCGTGCAGACACAGCGAGCGGGCGGCGACCTCGACGGTCGTACCGTCCATGGCCTCGACCGAGCCCTTCACCGCGAACTCCAGCGCGCGCCGGACGACCGTGTCGCCGTCGCTGATCACGGAGTTCGCCTCACGGCGTGGTACGAGCGTGCCGTGCGGGGTGTAGGCGCGGTCGGCGAAGGCCTCGGGTACGCCGGTGAGTCCCGCCTCCTCGGCGGCGGCGAGCAGATGCGATCCGGGCAGCCCGAGCACGGGCAGTCGCCCGCCCGCCAGTTGGACGCCGGCCACCACGGCGGCGGCCTGCTCGGCGTCGTGGACGGTGCGGTTGTAGAGGGCGCCGTGCGGTTTGACGTAGGCGACCTCGGCGCCGGCGGCCTCGGCGAACACCCGCAACGCCCCGATCTGGTAGGCCGTCTCGGCCGCCAGTTCGTCGCCGGGTACGTCCATGGCGCGTCGGCCGAAGCCGGCCAGGTCGCGGTAGGACACCTGCGCTCCGATCCGTACGCCCCGCTCGGCGGCGAGATCGCAGACGCGGCGCATCACCGAGGGGTCGCCCGCGTGGAAGCCGCAGGCGACGTTGGCGCTGGTGACGACGGAGAGCAGGGCGTCGTCGTCGGTGAGGCTCCAGCGGCCGAAGCCCTCACCGAGGTCTGCGTTGAGGTCGATCACGATCCTGAACGTAGACGATTGTTGAACGATCCGACAAGACCTCGATTCCGTGTTCCGTGACACCGTCGCGAACTCACCCCTTGTCCGGCCATCCGGCGATCCCCGTGGCGGCGCTCGACCCGCGAGAGGAATCGCCCAGGACCGCACAGGATCTTCGTGGCTTCTGCCACTGAGACGGCCTGCCGGGGTGCGGCAAGACTGCCCGTCAGGGGCCGCGGCGTGTCCGGTGAGCGGGCGCCGGGGCCGAGGACATGACGACGTACAGGGAAGGACCGCACGGTGAGCGTGCAGCAGTACGACGAGATCGGTGAGGCGTTCGAGGGCTTCAAGTCCCTGCCGCTGGCGCACTACGCCGAGGTACCCGGCTTCCTGGCCATGGTCGGGGACGTACGCGGCAAGTCGGTGCTCGACCTGGCCTCCGGCACCGGGTTCTACAGCAGGGAGTTCAAGCGGCGCGGTGCCGCGGACGTGCTCGGCGTCGACATCTCCGGTGGAATGGTCGCCGCGGCACGGGAGTCGGAGGAACGCGATCCGCTGGGGGTGCGCTACGAGGTGGGCGACGTGGCGGAACTGCGGCCCCTCGGGCGGCGCTTCGACGTCGCCACGGCCGTCCAGCTGCTCAACTACGCCGAGGGCACGGCCGCCATGGAGCGGATGTGCCGTCACGTGCACCGGAGCCTGGTGCCCGGCGCCGAGTTCTTCGTGCTCGCCCAGACACCCGACTACCGCTTCGACGGGCCGCCCCTGGACAAGTACGGGTTCCGCTGTGAGCCGACCGGCGAGGAGGCCGAGACCGGACCGCGGGTCCGCGTCACGGCGCTGCTCGACCCGCCGATCGAGTTCGTCACCACCTGCCCGCGCCGCGAGGTCTACGAACACTGTCTGCGGACGGCCGGATTCGGCGAGGTGACCTGGGTCCCCCCTCACGGTGTCCGACGCCGGCATGCGCGCCTTCGGCCCGGAATTCTGGGCGGACCTCCTCGCCAACCCTCCGCTGGAGATGCTGCGCTGCCGCGCCTGAGGCCCACCCGGACGTGACCGGCGCGTGCCCATGGCGCCGGTCACGGAGTGACCTGCGAGAACGTCCGCTGACCACATGTCAAGCAGCGACTCGCCGTCCGTTGCGATGCCCCGACCGTCGCGAGGGGTGAGGCGGCGTCAGAAGATCACCTCTAAGGGCTAATTGTCATTCAATCTGCCAGGTCAGCCACGAGTTTGATCCTCAGTCAGCTCTTCCCGGGGTCCCTCCAGGTACCCCGATCGGCCCTCTGGGGCCGGGACTCCGGATGCGCCCGATATGACAGGTATGAGTGGTGTTAGTACGTTCAATCTCGCGTCGGCTGCACAGCCGATCCCTCTCTCTGAGTTGAGACAGGAGAAGCGACATGATCATGACCCGCTCCAACGCCATCACCGCGGCCGTCGCCGCCGCAGCGGCCCTGGCCGCCACCGGCATCACCTACGCGGCAGCCGCCCCCGCGCCGGAGGCCGCCCCCGCCGCCGCCGTCCAGCAGGTGCCCGTCCAGGCACCCATGGGCGGCGAGACCGGAAACAACAACAACAGCAAGGGCAACGAGGGCAACAACGACCACGGCGACCGCGGCGGCAACCGCCACCGTGACTACGGGTGGATCCACATCAACGAGCGGTCCTACTCCGCCCACCCGAGCGGCTGCGTCACCGTGGTCAGCGGTCTCGGCTCCAACAGCCTCAACATCCGCAACGACAGCAAGAGGACCGTCGAGGTCTTCCGCGGGGTCACCTGCGACAACGGCGCCCCCATCGCCACCGTCGGCCCGCACAGCGAGAGCAACGGCGTGCGCCCCGGCTGCGTCAAGGACGGCCTGAAGGTCAAGGACGGCGTCGTGGCCAGCTTCCGGGTCGTGGAGCGCCACAAGGGTGACAGGGGCGACTACTGAGACCCGCCCCGCCACGTCCATCGCGCGGAACCCCGGCCCGCCGTAATCGGGCCGGGGCCCCGCGACAGGGCACATGACACAGAACCCCGGCCTGCCGTAATCGGGCCGGGGTTCTCGTCCGCGACTCGGCCCGGGGGCAACCCTCCTCGGGAATGCCCGGACCCGGCCGACGCCCGACGTTCTCGCGCCCGCAACGCCATCCTAGAGCCGGACAGCGGGCCCGTCGCGCCCGCTTCGGCCGTTTTCCCCACTCGTCGGCTCACCCACCCGGCGAGTTCTGCTGGAACACGCCCCGTTGGTGCTTGACAGCACCAGTCGCCACTGTCCCCCCACCGGTCATGGGCCACGCCCGATCGAGTGAGGTGAGCGACGGCCCGGTCACCGGCGGCTGAGGAGGCCGCTGCCCAGGGCGACGGTAGCGCGGACGCGCATCGGCCCGTCTTCCCGGCGGGAGAGCAGCACCACCTCGGTGACCTCGGCGGACAGCGTGCCCAGCCGGGCGGTGCACTCGGCGGCGAGCTGCCTGGGCTGCCGGGTCCGGCCCAGGGACAGATGCGGGGTGAACTCGGCGAAGCGGCCCGCGCAGCGCGGGAACCGCTCGACGAGGCCCTGATGGAGGCGGGCCCACGGCGCCGTGCCGGCCGCGGCCGGGTCGAGCCAGACGGTGGCGTACGCCCGGTGGCGGAAGAATCGCACCCCGGCCAGCCGCGCGGCGAACGGCGGGATCTCCGCCACGGCCGCGGACAGCAGCGGTGCCGCCCGCCCGAACTCCTCCTCGGGGACGAATCCGAACAGCACGTTGACGTGGGGCGGCCAGCGTCGCACCTGCGGGTCGTGCTCCCGGCGGATGTCCTGGATCGGGGCCCACAGTTCCGGCGGCGGGAGCCACGCCACCGCCGTCCGCGGCGTCGGCGCGACATCCAGGGCCAGGGTGGTCGCACCGGGCTGCCTTCCCATACCGTCATCCTCCGCCGCCGACGTCTTCCAGCGTCGCCCAGGGCCTTTCGTTCGGCCGGATCCAAACGCAAGGCCCTAGAGCAGGACCAGATCCGCGACATCCCGGTAGCGCAGCACGACGCCGACCCCGTCGGCCAGGGGCGTGTCGTCGTCGGCCGGCAGCACGACCAGTTCGGCTCCGGTGCGCAGGGCGGCGTGCAGCAGTGCCGTGTCGGCCGGTTCCTCTCGCAGCCCGCTCGCCCCGAACACCTCCAGCTCCGCTGCCGACAAGGCGATCTGGTTCGGCTCCGTGGCCGTCCAGAGCCGCTCGGGCAGGGCCGTGGGCGGCCGGACGAGCACTGCTCGGGCCTGGCCTCGCCGCAAGGCGCTGACGACGGCTCCGGTGCCCTCCGACCTCGCGGGGTGCCGGGCCCGCTGGGCGTGGAAGACGTCCATGTGACGCCGGTCGGCCTTGCTCAGCCGCCCGTGCAGCACATCGGCCACGTGTTCTTCGACGAGAGCGCGGCCGTCACCGCCGCGGATCCCGGTGTCCGGATCGTCCTCGACCACGGTGAGGCTGTTCTGGAGGTCGATGGGCAGCCGGTTGACGAGGACGCCGGACAGCCATGCGTCACCGGTGTCCCGGCGCAGTACGACGGTCTCGGCCTGGTTCCGCTCGGCCAGGTCCGCCAGCTCGGCGGCGTGGCGGCGGGCCGCGTGCTGCCACTCCTCCAGCGGCACCAGATGCGTCGTGCGCGGTCCCGGGGTGGTCCTGCTCGTGGGCCAGCGCCCGGCCTCGTAGGCGATCAGGACCTGGTCCACCGGGCCCTGCCCGTTCTCCTGGCCGGTGCTGCGGGGCTGGACGGTGCGGGTCACCGCGACGGCCAGGTACGCGATGTCCGGCGCGTGCTGGAGGGCGAGGGGCATGGCGTCGGGCAGTCCGCCGTACCGGGCGGTGTCCCGTGCGGGCGGTACGGGCAGTTCGTCGGTCAGGGCGATGTGCCCACGGGTGGCGAAGAGGGCCTGTCCGTGCGGGCCGGGAAGATCACGGTCCGTTGCGACCGCGGCCTCGAGCGCGGCGACGGTGGCCGGGTCGGCGCCCTGGGCTCGCAGGACGTCGCGCTGGTGCCGCCAGCGCAGGCCGATGGCCCGGTCGGGGTCGTCGATGTCCCGGGAGGTGTCCAGGTAGGCGCTGGCCCAGGGACCGGGCTCCTCGGCCAGCGGATGCAGGAACGACAGTTTCATGTCGCACCACCGTCGGTCGGCTCTCCGTCCGTCGCCGTGTGACACCCGTGCGGGTACCCGGCCCGCACGGGTGTCACCCACCCCACTGACGGGCGAAACGGCTGCTCGGGGGCCGTTTCGGGTGCGGTACGGCGGGAACCCGGCGGGGACTTAGCGGAAGGGGAGACGCCGTGCCCGACACCTATCCGGCCCGCATCAGAGACCAGGCGCTGCCCCTGACGGACGAGGCGTCCCTGGACCCGCTGATGGAGCGCATCGGCGACGCCCGCTACGTGCTGCTCGGCGAGGCGTCCCACGGCACCGCCGACTACTACCAGGTGCGTGACGTGCTGACCCGCCGGCTCATCGAGGAGAAGGACTTCTCCTTCGTCGCGGTCGAGGGCGACTGGCCGGACTGCCAGGCCGTGCACCGTTCCGTGGTCGCCGCGCCGGGCGCGCCCGAGGATCCCGTCGAGGTGCTGGAGGGTTTCGGGCGCTGGCCGACGTGGATGTGGGGCAACACCGACGTGGCGGCCTTCACCCGGTGGCTGCGCCGGCACAACGAACAGCGGCCGGAGGGACGGCGCGTGGGCTTCTTCGGGCTGGACGTGTACAGCCTGTGGGAGTCGCTGGACGCGGTGCTCACGCATCTGCGCGAGCACGACCCCGACCGGGTGGAACACGCCCTGGAGGCGTACCGCTGCTTCGAGCCGTACACCGAGGACCCGCAGTCCTACGCGCTGGCCACCCGCTATGTGCCCGAGGGCTGTGAACCGCAGGTCGTCTCACTGCTGACGGAGCTGCGGCGGCGGTCCACGCGGGCGGTCACCGCGGACGGTGCGCTCACGGAGTTCGCCGCCCGGCAGAACGCCGAGGTGCTGGCCGGTGCCGAGCGCTACTACCGGGCCATGCTCGACAGCGGGCCGGAGTCCTGGAACATCCGCGACCACCACATGGCCGACACCCTGGACCGGCTCATGGAGCACCACGGCCCCGACGCCAAGGCGGTGGTGTGGGAGCACAACACCCACATCGGCGACGCCCGCGCCACGGACATGGCCGACACCGGCCTGGTCAACGTCGGTCAACTGGTGCGGGAACGCCATATGGGCAGGGGCGTGGTACTGGTCGGCTTCGGCTCTCACTCCGGCACCGTGATCGCCGCGGACACATGGGGCGGTGCGCCCAGGATCATGGAGGTGCCGCCGGCCCACGCCGGAAGCCTGGAGGATCTGCTGCACCGGGCGCTGCCCGGTGGGCGGGCGCTGTTCGTCTTCCCGCACGTGCAGTTCCAGCGGCCGCCGGCCGGCGGCCGGGGCGAGTGGTTCCATGAAGAGCACGGGCACCGCGCGATCGGCGTGGTCTACCGGCCGCGGTTCGAGCAGGTGGGCAACTACGTCCCCACCGTGCTGGCCCAGCGCTACGACGCCTTCTGCTACCTCGACCGCACCCACGCGCTCACGCCGCTGCACCCCGTGGCCGCCGAGAGCCGGGAGGAGCAGACCTGGCCCGTGGGCGTCTGACGCCGGATCCCGGCGAGCATCGGGCATCCGCGTTCCACACTTTGCAGGCATACCGGAAGGGAAGATCCATGCCCCCCTCTACCCGCCCACCCGACTTCGAGCACGCCATCCACAGCGCGAACATCTGGCTCAAAGCGGTGTCGGAGGCCCTGGGAACGGAGGACCGCCACCTCGCCCACCGGATTCTGCGCGCCTGGCTGCACACCTTCCGTGACCGGCTCACCGTCGACGTGGCCGCGCACTTCGCCGCCCAGCTCCCCGAGCTGCTGCGAGGCGGCTACTACGACGGCTGGGATCCCAGCGTCGTACCGGTCAAGTACGGCCGCGAGGGCTATGTGGACCGTTTCGCGCAGGAGGCCAAGGTCTCCGCCGAGGACGTCTCCCGGTTCGCCCCCGCGATCACCATGGTCGTACGCGATCACGTCTCGCCCGGGCACCTGGAATCGGCGTTGGAGCAAGTCCCGCACGACATTCGCGCGTTGCTGCTCCAGCCGGCCTGACCGACCGCCGGCACGACGGGCGCGCATCGCGAGGTGTGCGGCATCGACACCGGCGTGCGGACGTGGGACCGAGCCGGTCCTCCGGGCGGGGCCGAGGCCGACGGGCAGGCGAGGTGCGGGACCACAACTCAGGTTGGACACTGACGTCAGAGCAGTGGCTGTCGGTGCACGAGACCAGGGCGCGATGACCATGAACCACGGCACGACACACTCCTTCGGCGGTGCGGACGTCGTCTACACGGATTCCGTGTTCGGCGCGCCCTGCTGGGTGAGCCTGACCAGTCGCGACCTCAGCGCCACGCAGGACTTCTACAGCGCCGTTCTGGGCTGGCAGTGGCGCGGCGCCGGACTGGGCGACCGCTTCCGGACCGCGCTGGTGGACGGGGTGCCCGTCGCGGGGGTCGCCGGGGTGGCCAGCATGTGGCAGATGGCCGTTGCCTGGATGCCGTACTTCGCCGTGAGCGACGCCGATGTGGCCGTGGCCCGCGTCCGGGAGCGCGGCGCGACCGCGGCGGTGGGGCCCATCTCCCTGCCTCCGGGAAGGGCGGCGCTGCTCGCGGACCGCGACGGGGCCGCGTTCGGCATCTGGCAGGGAAAGCTCGTCACCGAGTGGGAGGCGTGGCGGCAGGCGGCCTTGACATTCATCAGCCTGCACACCCGTGACGCCTTCGAGGCCGCCATCTTCTACGGCGAGATCCTCGACTGGGCCTCGGGACTGCCCGGCTGCTGCGAGGTCGAGTACGCCGGGGGCCAGGTGTTGTTGCGCAGCCGGGGCGACGTCGTGGCCCGCATCGAGTCGGGAGCGGTGGACATGCCGCCCGACCCCTCGGTCCGGCCGCACTGGCAGGTCCACTTCACGGTGGCCGACGTGGAACCGTGCGTCCGGGCCGCGGAGAAGCACGGCGGCAGCGTCCTGGAGGAGGGCGAGGGCGAGGCCGTGCTGCGCGATCCCGACGGCGCCCAGTTCACGGTGGCCTCGCGTCGGCAGCGCTGAGCACCCCGGGTACGTGGCCGTCCGCCGGGTGCCCATGCACGGGCGACGAAGGAGATGTCGGCCGTGGGCGCGACCGTCCGGCCCGGCCGGGTGGCGGGCGTCCACGTCGGGGTGCACTGAAGTGTCCTGGACGTCTTCGCGCTGACCAGCCGCTCCTCGGGCGGGTGCGGCAGTCCTCGCCGGCCGGTGCAGCAGGAGCTGCGCTGCTGCACCGGGGGCGGGCGTGCGGCCGGGACCTGTGCGGTGTCGTACGACCAGGATGTGCATTCGGTGTCGTACGACCAGGACCTGTGCGGCGTCAGTCCGTGCCGGACTCCATCGCGGCGCGGTCCAGCATCGTCTCCTCGGCCGCGGCCTCGCCGCGCGAGGCGATCACTTCGGCGCCGCCCTCGGGCATGGCGCCGATCAGGCCGGTCGAGGCGGCCTGCGCGGCGCCGATCGGAGTGGGGTGGCCGGTGCCGACCATGCCCAGGCCCGCGTACTGCTCCAGCCGTGCGCGGGAGTCGGCGATGTCCAGGTTCCGCATGGTGAGCTGACCGATCCGGTCCACCGGACCGAACGCCGAGTCCTCTGTGCGCTCCATGGACAGCTTGTCCGGGTGGTAGCTGAGCGCCGGGCCACGGGTGTCGAGGATCGAGTAGTCCTCGCCGCGCCGCAGCCGCAGGGTCACCTCGCCGGTGATCGCCGCGCCGACCCAGCGCTGGAGGGACTCGCGCACCATCAGCGCCTGCGGGTCCAGCCAGCGGCCCTCGTAGAGGAGGCGGCCCAGGCGGCGGCCCTCGGTGTGGTAGGCGGCCACGGTGTCCTCGTTGTGGATCGCGTTGACCAGGCGCTCGTAGGCGATGTGCAGCAGGGCCATGCCGGGCGCCTCGTAGATGCCGCGGCTCTTGGCCTCGATGATCCGGTTCTCGATCTGGTCGGACATGCCGAGCCCGTGCCGGCCGCCGATGGCGTTGGCCTCCAGGACGAGGTCGACCGGGGTGGCGAACTCCTTGCCGTTGACGGTGACCGGGCGTCCCTGGTCGAAGCCGATCGTCACGTCCTCGGTGGCGATCTCCACCGCCGGGTCCCAGAACCGCACGCCCATGATCGGGTCGACCGTCTCGATGCCGGTGTCGAGGTGCTCCAGGGTCTTGGCCTCGTGGGTGGCGCCCCAGATGTTGGCGTCCGTCGAGTACGCCTTCTCGGTCGGGTCCCGGTACGGCAGCCCGTGCTCGAGCAGCCACTCCGACATCTCCTTGCGGCCGCCCAGCTCGGTCACGAAGTCGGCGTCCAGCCAGGGCTTGTAGATCCGCAGGTGCGGGTTGGCGAGCAGGCCGTACCGGTAGAACCGCTCGATGTCGTTGCCCTTGAACGTGGAGCCGTCGCCCCAGATCTGCACCCCGTCCTCCAGCATCGCCCGCACCAGCAGCGTGCCGGTCACGGCGCGCCCCAGCGGGGTGGTGTTGAAGTACGGCCGCCCGCCGGACTTGATGTGGAACGCGCCGCAGGCGAGCGCCGCCAGTCCTTCCTCGACCAGCGCGGCCCGGCAGTCGACGAGCCGGGCGATCTCGGCGCCGTACGTCGTGGCACGCCCGGGCACGGAGGCGATGTCGGGCTCGTCGTACTGGCCGATGTCGGCGGTGTACGTGCAGGGGACGGCGCCCTTGTCACGCATCCAGGCGACGGCGACCGAGGTGTCGAGACCACCGGAGAAGGCGATGCCGACGCGCTCGCCGACGGGGAGGGAAGTGAGGACCTTGGACATAGCAAGACTATGCACCAGTTCGCATTTTCATGCAACACCGTCGAGGGGAGGACGTCACTCGTTCGACCGCACCGGAGTGCGGCGCCCGTCGGCGAGCGGTCGACTGTAGGCAGTCCTCCGCACCCGTGAAGGCAGCCCCATGCACGAAGGTCCCGCACCGTCCCGGCGCGCGTTCCTGCGCGACGCGGCCACCGCCGGACTGATCGCCGCCGTGCCCGGCCTCGTGGTCGCGGCGTGCACACCGCCCACCCGGACGGAGGCCGCTCCGGAATCGACCGGGTCGGGCAGGACCCGCGCCGCAGGCGATCTCACCTCCAACGCCTACGGCCACACCAACGCCGACCACGCCCGGGGGAACCTCAGGCGCGACGTGGTCGAGGCGTGGGAGGACGGGTTCCGCACCGTCGCCGGCAACGACGATCCGAACGTCTTCGAGGCGTGGCACTCCGCCTTCACCGGGGAGGACGGCACCACCGTGTCCTTCGCCCTGAGCACCCGGCTCGACGACGGTTTCGTCCCCGATCCGGGCGAGGCGGGCCGCAGGCCCAAGTCCGCCGTCACCGTCACCGACCCCGACGGCACCACGCACGGAGGAGTGCACACCTGGTCCTGGAAGGAGTTCGCCGGCGCCAAGGACCGCTGCGACGTACGGCTCGGCCCCTTCACCTGCGCCGGCGACCTGAAGACGTACCGCATGAGGGGCCGGTCGGGCGACGTCGGAGTCGACCTGACGCTGACCGGTCTGGCGCCGCCGTTCCGGCCGGGCACCGGCATCGTCTACCTCGGCGACACGGAGGACCACTTCGGCTGGCTGTGCGCGGTGCCGTCCGGGACCGCCACCGGGACGGTCACCGTCGGCGGAAAGAACCGGCCCTTCACCGGCCACGGCTACCACGACCACATCTGGGGCAACCGGCCCTTCCCGTACGCCGTGGAGCACTGGCGCTGGGCGCGCGGGAGCGTCGGGCCGTACTCGGTGATCGGCGCCGACCTCCATCTGCGCACGGAGTACGACTCCGCCGTCGTCCCGGTCTTCCTCGTCGACGACACCAGGACCCGGCGGCGTCTGGTCGGGGCGTTCGACCCCAGGACGGTGACGGCCACGGAGTCCGATCCCCGGCCGCACCCCGACGACACGTACTCCAAGGACTACTACAGCAAGGTCCACTGGATGTACCGGGACGGCGACGACCGGGCCGACTTCACCTTCACCGACACCGACCACCTGATCTTCACCAGGCAGTACGTCGCCGACCCCGCCCAGGCCCAGCGGGCGGCCCTGGACAGGCTCGGCATCGACGAGACCTGGTACACCCGCTACGCCACCACGAACGACCTCCACCTCTCCGTGGCCGCCACCCGTGTCTCGGGCACGGGCACAGGCGCCCTCGAAGCGGCGCAGTTCGGCCTGGCCACCGCGCCGCCGAAGAGCGGGCGGACGCCCACCGGTCCCTCCCCCACGTCCCGCACGCCGGCCCCTCAGGGGCCGTCGGCGCCGGCCGGGCGCCGCGGTTGACCGGACCGGGTCCTCAGCCCGACGTCACGGATCCTCAGCCCGACGTCACGGATCCTCAGCCCGACGTCACGGCGCACTTGCCCCGGTCGGCGCTCTTCGGGCCCTCCGCCGTGGGGCGGACGTCGAACTCGAAGATCCCCGTGGGGACGTAGAGGGTGCAGCAGGCGTTGGGGATGTCCACGATGCCGCTGATACGTCCCTCCACGGGGGCGGAACCGAGGATGAGGTACGCCTGCTCACCGGAGTAGCCGAACCGCTTGAGGTACTCGATGGCGTTGAGGCAGGCCCGGCGATAGGCCAGCGTCGCGTCCATGTAGTAGTTCGTGTCGGTGTCGTGGTCGACGGAGACGCCCACGAAGCTCATGAACTCCGAGTACCGGGGCTCGACGTTGCCCGGCATGAACACCGGGTTGGTGGAGATGCCGTACTTCTCCATGCCGCCTTTGATCAGGTCGACGTGGAGGTCGATGAAGCCGCCCATCTCGATGGCGCCGCAGAAGGTGATCTCCCCGTCGCCCTGGCTGAAGTGAAGGTCACCGGCCGAGAGCTTGGCGTCCTTGGCGTAGACGGGGAAGAAGACCCTGCCCCCGCGGGTGAAGTTCTTGATGTCCTGGTTGCCGCCGTTCTCGCGTCCGGGCACGGTACGGGCGCCTTCCGCGCAGATGCGCTGGGCGTCCTGTCCGGTGGCCTGGCCGGCGAGCGCGTGCTCGGCGGTCGGTGGCAGGCCGAGCGGGGGGACACGGTCGGGGTCGGTGTCGATCAGCGCCTGCTCGCGGCGGTTCCACCGGGCGAGCATGTCCGCGGACGGAGCGGTGCCGATGAGTCCGGGGTGGGTGATGCCGGTGTAGCGGACCCCGGGCAGGTGACGGGACGTCACCTGCTGGCCGTGCATGTCCCAGATCGCCTTGTAGGCGTCCGGGTAGTAGTCGGTGAGGAAGCCGCCGGCGTTGTTCTTGGCGAAGATGCCGGTGTAGCCCCACCCCTGTCCCGGGGCGTCGCCTACCTGCTGCGGGACGGGGCCGATGTCGAGGATGTCCACGACGAGGAGGTCGCCGGGTTCGGCCCCTTCGACGCCTACGGGCCCGCTGAGCATGTGGGCGTGGGTGAGGTCCACGTCCCGCACGTCGTTGGCGGAGTCGTTGTTGCCGATCTGGGCGTCGGTCCAGTCCCGGGTCTCCAGACGGAACTCGTCGCCGGGCCGGACCATGGCGACGGCGGGTACGTCCGGATGCCACCTGTTGTGCCCGGGAACCCTCTGCTCGCGCATGGACTTCGACTGGTCGACGCTGAAGATGACTTCTGGCATGACAGCTACCTTTCGTGACGGCTCGCGGCTCGGCTGACGGCTCGCGGCCCGGCTGACGGTTGGCGGCTCCACGGTTGGCGGCTCGACGGTTGGCGGCTCGGCTGTCGGATCGAGGCTCGGCGGTCGGACACGCGGCGGTGACACGGCCTCGGCCGCGTTCAGCCGCCGTACGCGTCCGCGGTGTTCTCGGCTTCCGGAGGCCGGCCGGCGGGGCCGCTCCGGCCGGTGAGCGGCCACAGGCCCCCGAAGACGAGCACGGCGAAGACCCCGAGCGCGATGGCGATCTCGGTGGTGTGCTTCCAGTAACCGGACAGCAGCAGGAACCCCGGGATGACTCCGGTGACCCAGCCCTCGATGGTGGTCACCCAGCCCGTGTACGAGGTCAGGGCTTCCCGTTTGAGCCCGAGCAGCAGGAAGAACAGGAACCAGAGGAAGGCCCAGTAGAGCCAGATGGCGCCGAAGGAAGGGTCCCGGACGAGATGGAAGTTCACGAAGGAGTAGCCGAGCGCGGCGATGGCGACGAGCAGGGAGAACCAGCCGACGCCGGTGGTGTCGAGCCCGGCGAGCAGGCCGATCCCCACGTAGAGGTAAGTGAATCCGAACAGGTAGAGGCCCGAGGCCGTGAGGATCTGACGCGTGTCGCCCTGAGCCGTCATGACCAGATACGTCGGAGTGACCACTTGCAGGACACCGACGAAGAGGTTGAACACTCCCCCGGCCTTCGCCTCGACCTTGCCGAGGAGGATCAACCCGTTCATGTAGAGGACGGCCCCCACATACAGCAGTCCGACGTTGCCCATGCTGACGCACACCTCCTGGTGGGTGTGATGTATGCCGGGCCGTTCTCGCGGCGTTGGGGGCGACTCAGGGCCGCGGCAGGTGTGCGAGGGCAGGATGAGGCGATCGCGACGCGCGTGCGGCCGGCGCCCCGCCTCGGACGACCACCTCCGGCGCCTCGCGGCTCCGCTCCTCCCGCTCACGCGACGCGACGAGGGAGGCCGGCGTGAAGGCCAGGCCGGGCGGCGAGTACACGCGTTTCGCGTCGCCGCCGCAGGTCGGGCAGTCGCGTGTGCCGGGGGCGCTTCCCATGGCCAGCCGTTCCTCGAACCGTCCGCAACGGGCGCAGGAGTATTCGTACACCGCCATCAGCCACCTCCGGTCCCCCGACGCGCTCGGGCACCGAGAACTCCCCTACTTCGACGGAACGCCTCAACAGAGACTTCCGCAACCCGAGCCCCTTGGGCACCGGGTGAGGACGTGTTCTTCCGCGGCTGCGACCTGCGTCTTCGGTGCTCCCGCGCCGTGACCGCCCCCGCGCCGTGACCGCGCGCGGGGGGGGCCGGCCCTACGCCGCGGGTTCCCCGGCGATGCCGCACGCCCGGCACGGCGGCCGGCCGCAGATGCACTGCATGAGGGCGTCCAGGACCTCGTGGTCGTGGTAGAGGCAGGTGTCCCGACAGGTGTGCCGGGGAACGAAGCCCGGCTGGATCTCGTCGGGCCACGGTTCCTCGCCCTCGCGGCTGCGCACGAAGCGCTCCGGGTCGGAGGAGTGCAGTTCTTGCAGGTTCGCCCGCGCCTCGTTCTCGAGGGCGCGCGCCTGTGAGAGCAGTTCGATCGTCTGGGCGCGCAGGGCGGAGTACCGCTCGTCGCCCGTCCGCACGAAGGCGGCCCGCATGGCCATCGCCGCATTGCTCAGGAAGCGACCGGCATCCTGAAGGTCCGTGACGTGATGCAGTTGGATTCCCGTGACACCGCGGACGTATACGGCATCCATGCTCATTGGTTCCACCTTCCATGGCCCGTGGCGGACCCGTCCCGAGGACTGGGCCATCGTGCCCGGCACGCGGACACGTCCGATGTCCGGAGAATACGACATCGCCTGGTCAGCGCCTATGTAAGATTCCCCACCCCGGAGCCCGCGAGGACCTTGGGGGACTCACGCCAGTTCCTCGAGGCGTGCCGTCAGGAACTCTCGCTCGGCGGGTGGCGGGCCGAGGGCGAGGGCCGTCCGGTAGGCGTCGGCGGCCTCGTCACGGCGGCCGAGGCGCCGCAGCAGGTCGGCCCGGGCGGCATGCAGGGGGTGCCAGCCGCGGACGCGCCGGTCGGCGGTCAGCCGGTCGAGCACGGCGAGCCCGGCGGCGGGCCCGTGGGTCTCGGCCACGGCGACCGCGCGGTTGGCCTGGATCACGGGGGACGAATCGTACTGGGCGAGCGTCTCGTACAGTTCCGCGATCCGGGCCCAGTCGGTGTCCGCCGCGGTCGGGGCCGTCGTATGGCAGGCGGCGATGGCGGCCTGCAACTGGTACGGGCCCGGCCGCCGCCGCGCCACCGCCTCGCCCAGCACGCGGACGCCTTCGCCGGTCCGCTGCCTGTCCCACAGCGCGCGGTCCTGCTCCGCCAGCGGCACGACGCGGCCGTCCGCGGTGGTCCTGGCCGCGCGGCGCGCGTCGGTGAGCAGGAGCAGCGCGAGCAGGCCCAGCGCCTCCGGGTCGTCGGGGCTCAGCCGGGTCAGCAGCCGGGCGAGCCGGATCGCCTCGTCGCACAGCTCGTCGCGGACCACGCGTTCGCCGACGCCGGCCCGGTGCCCCTCGGTGAACACGAGGTAGACCACGCGCAGCACCGCCGGCATCCGGTCGGGCAGTTCGTGGTCCTCGGGCACCCGGTACGGGATCGCGGCGTCACGGATCTTGCGTTTGGCCCGCACCAGCCGCTGGGCCATGGCCGGCTCGCTCACCAGGAACATGGCGGCGATCTCGGCGGTGGTCAGCCCGCACAGGGTGCGCAGCGTCAACGCGATGCGCACCCCGGGCTCCAGTGCGGGGTGACAGCAGGTGAAGACGAGACGGAGCCGGTCGTCGGCGACCATACCGGTCGGCCGCGGAGGTCCCGACTCGCCGAGCAGCCGCACGGCCTCCCCCTCCTTCGCGCTGCGCCGGGCCTCCCGGCGCAGCTGGTCGAGCGCGCGGTTCCTGGCCACGGTGATCAGCCAGGCCCGGGGCTCGTCGGGCGGCGGCCCCGTCGACCAGCGCTCCAGCGCCTGCGTGAACGCCTCCTGCACGGCGTCCTCCGCCGCGCCGAGGTCCCCGGTGACACGGGTGACCACGGCGACGGCGCGCCCCCACTCCCGCCGGAAGACGAGCTCGAGCTCACTCGTCATCGCGGTGTCATCGGGGCCCGGCCTGCGCCATCAGCGGACGCACCTCCACCGCTCCACCGGCGCGGACCAGCGGAATGGTCGCCGCCCACCGCAGCGCCTCGTCCAGATCCGCGCACTCGAGCAGGTAGAAGCCGCAGACCTCCTCCTTGAGCTCCGCGAACGGCCCGTCCGTCAGGACGGTCTCCTCGCCCGAGGCCCGGACCGTGGTCGCCGACGACTCGGACTGGAGCCGGCCGAGCTCGATCAGCACCCCGGCATCGGCCATGGCCCGGTTCGCGGTCTCGAACGCGTCCATCGTCGCCGTGAACTCCGGCGTGCCGGGCTCCGGCACCACCGCGTCCGCGCCCTTGGTCAGCAGACACAGGTAACGCATCGCGTGCCCCTTTCTTTCGCGCCGGCGCCCTTCGCCGGCCTTCACCCCTGGACGAACGGGGACGGCCCGGATCGACAAGCTCCGGTCCATCGCAGGGTATGACTCACGTCACAGTGGTGTCCCCCGGCGGGACAGGACGACGGGGCACGGCGTCGTCGACGACGCGGCTGACGGTGGGAGGCGGATGGCAGCCGAACGGCCACGGTGCGCGCAGGGACGCACCGTGGCCGTATGCCGCATGCCGCATGCCGCATGCCGCGGCCGGTCTCCGCCTACGCCGCCAGGCGCTCGGCGAGGGCCTTCGCCTTGGTGGCCGCATCCTGGAAGGCACGCTCGCGGGATGCCTCGAAGAGCGGCACCAGCTCCGACATCGCCGGGTTCTGCGGGGCCATGGTCAGCTCCGGGACGATGAAGTCGACATCGAGCGCGAGGGCGTCGGCGAGGACCGCCGTCAGGTAGTTCTGGACGTACTCGTACGACTCGCGCGGGGTGCCCGGGGCGTAGGAGCCGCCGCGGCTGGCCACGACGGTGACCGGGGTGCCCTTGGCGGAGGGGGTCTCGCCCGCGGTGCGGCCGAACAGGATCACGTTGTCCAGCCACGCCTTGAGGGTCGAGGGGATCGTGTAGTTGTACATCGGCGCCCCGATGAGCACCGCGTCCGCCTGCTCCAGTTCCTCGATCAGCCGCACGCGCTCGGCGAAGGCCGTGGCCTGCCCGGGCGTGTGCGAGGCCGGATCCGCGAAGCCGGCGGTGTGGGCGTCGGCGGTGATGTGCGGGACGGGGTTCACCGCCAGGTCCCGGTAGATCACCGCACCGCCGGGGTGCTGCTCCTGCCACGTCCGGCGAAAGGCGTCCGTCACGGCGCGGGAGGAGGACGCGGCGCCGGGGAAGAGGGAGGAGTCGATGTGGAGGAGGGTGGCCATGGCTGTCTCCAGACAGGACGAGCCCGTGGACAACGGGCTAAGGATTCGTACATCGCTATTTCTAACACAGGGACTTACTTTTTTTCACCCCCCTACAGCCGGGTAGTATCATGGGCGCATGGCGGTGGAGCAGACCCATGACGCGGCGGCATGCAAACGCGTGGACGACGGCATCACGCGCGTCTTCCAACTGCTCGGAAAGCGCTGGAACGGCCCGATCCTGTCGGTGCTCCAGGAGCAGTCCGCCTACTTCACCGACCTGCGGCGGGCCATCCCCGGCATCAGCGAGCGCATGCTCTCCGACCGGCTCGCCGAACTCGGCGCCGCGGGCCTGGTACTGCGCGAGGTCGACGAGGGACCGCCACTGCGGGTCTCCTACCGGCTGACCGGGGCGGGAGCCGCCCTGGAGCCCGCCCTGAGGGAACTGGGCGACTGGGCCAAGCACCACCTGCCGGACGCGCCGGGCTGCCCGAACAACGCATAGCGGCACCGCGCGACCCAAGACACGGACACCGGCGACCGGCCGGCCCGAAGAACGAGCAGCGGTGACCGGGCCGGCCGATGATCACAAAGCGGCGGCGCCGTGACGCGACCGCCGATGTCCGGGCACATCCGCATCCGTCCAGGGCATCTCCCGCCCCTCCCCTCCCTCCAGACACCCCCGGCCTGGCGGACTCAACTGCCGTGCCGGATCGCTGACTTCGTCGCGCGGGAACAGCGGGCCGGCCGGCCGAGTCCACGGCGACGGCAGTCGCCCCACCCCCTTGACGGGATCCCCGTAGCGGATAAGGTCTAGACCAACGGATCCGGCCCCGAGGCGTCCCTCGGTGGCCGGCTCCCAGTCGACGGCGCGCGAGGTGAACGCGGGGGCCTCACCCACCCCTGCCGCCGACATGCGTGCGCTCGACCTTGTCCCCACCGAGGAGGCCGCGGGAGCAGCACCGGCACGGGTTGCGCGTGGGCCGACCGCAACCGCCCTGCTCCGCGACGGCCTCCAGCGAAGGAGTTGACATGCACACGAAACGAAGACTGGCCGCCGTGATCGGGGCAGGGCTCGCTCCCTTCCTCGCGGTGAGCCTCCCGGCCGCCACGGCCAGCGCGCACGGCTACGTTTCCGCACCCATGAGCCGGCAGGCCCAGTGCGCCGCGGGAATCGTCGACTGCGGTCCCATCAAGTACGAGCCCCAGAGCGTCGAGGGGCCGAAGGGCCTGCACAGTTGCAGTGGAGGCAACGCGGACTTCGCCGAACTCGACGACGACAGCAAGCCGTGGCGCGCCACCGATGTCGGCAGCTCGACCACCTTCACCTGGAACTTCACGGCCCGTCACGCCACCAGCAACTGGCAGTACTTCATCGGCGGCACCAAGGTGGCGCAGTTCGACGGCGGCGGAGCCCAGCCCCCCTCGACCGTCAGCCACCAGGTGAACTTCGGCGGCTTCACCGGCCGGCAGAAGGTGCTCGCGGTCTGGAACATCGCCGACACCGCCAACGCGTTCTACGCCTGTATCGACGTGAACATCGGCGGCTCGGGCAACCCCGGTGACCCGGGCAACCCGGGCAACCCGGGCGACCCGGACCAGTGCACGGCGTCGACGTGGGACTCCGCCGCCGTCTACACGGGCGGCGAGGAGGTCACCTGGAAGGGCCACACCTGGCGGGCGAAGTGGTGGGTTCAGGGCCAGGAGCCCGGGGCCTCCGACCAGTGGGGCCCCTGGGACGATCTCGGCACCTGCACGACGGCGTAACGCCGCCGGGACCGCCCGCGCTCACCGCGCGCCCCGCCCGGCGGCAACCTGCTGCGGCGGGGCGCGCTCCAGAGGTCCTGGTGCGCGTCCGCGAACCGGCGCAGCGACGCTCGGGAGCCGGCTCGCGAGCCGGGCGGAGTGACCCTCGCGAGCTGTCGGGTGACCTGGGGTGACGGTCGGCGGCCCATGGGTCCCCCGGTCGTCGCCCTGTCCGCTCGAGGTGCAATCCTGGAAGGAGCACCCAAAGGACTCAACCATGATCCCTGCACGAATTCGCGATGCCCAGTGCAAACGGCGGGGGGGTCAAGAGCCATGGTGGGAGACGCACGGCAACACGCTCGACCGACTGCTCGCACGTTCGCCGGTCGCGGCGGCCGTGTTCGACACCCAGCTGCGCTACGTCTGGGTCAATGACCTTCTGCTCCTCCTGGGCGGCGGCACCCGCGAGGAGCGGCTCGGCCGACGCGTGACGGACGTGCAGCCCGGCCTCGACGGCGAGGCCCTCGAGGCCGCGATGCGGCAGGTGCTCAGAACCGGCCGGCCTGTGCTCGACCTGCGCCTGCGGGGCCGCCTGAAGTCCGATCCCGGCCGGGAGCGCGTCTGCTCCAACTCCGTCTTCCGGCTGTGCGACGCCTCGGACCGGCCGGTCGGTGTCTGCTGTCTGTTCCTCAATGTCACCGAGCGCGTCCGGGACCAGGAGCGGCTGGAGCTGCTCGACGCGGCCGAGACGAGCATCGGCAGCAGTGCGGACCTGAGCCGCACCGCCCAGGAACTGGCGGACTTCGCCGTCCCCCAGCTCGCCGACTTCGCCGCCGTCGATCTGCTGGAGCCGGTTCTGCGCGGGGACCAGGCGCTGCCGGGACCGGTCGGGGACACTCCACCGCTGCGTCGCGCCGCCGAGCGATCCACGCGTCGCGACCGTCCCGAGTCGGTGGCCGGGATCGGGCAGCGGATCGAGTTCACCGACCGATGGCCGGGCGCCCGGTGTGTCGCCGACGGCGTCTCCCTGCGGTGTCCCGTCGTCGCCACCGCCGACGCCCGCCCGTGGTTCCGCCTCGACCGGAGCCGGGCGGAGCGGATCCGGAAGCTGGGGCACGTCTCCCTGATGTGGGTGCCGATCCGCTCCCAGCAGGTCACTCTGGGCCTGCTGACCCTTCTCCGGCACCGGGAATCCGCCGCCTTCGGCCCCGAGGACCTCCTCCTGGCCGAGGACGTGGTCAGCCGGGCGGCGCCACGTCTCGACAACGCGCGCCGCGACACCCTCGCCCGCTCCCTGGCGCTGGCCCTTCAGCGCAAGCTCCTGCCGCCGGATCCGGGCGGCGGCACCGAGTTCGAGGTGGCGTCGCGTTATGTACCCGCCGACGACCGGGACGGCGCCGGAGGTGACTGGTTCGACGTCATCCCGCTGTCGGGCACCAGGGTGGCGCTCACGGTCGGCGACGTGGCGGGCCGTGGTGTCGACGCGGCCGCGAGCATGGGGATGCTGCGGGCCGCGGTGCGCACCTTGGCTAATCTGGAACTGCCGCCCGAGGAGCTGCTCGCACGCCTCGACGATCTCGTGATCCGCGCGATCGAGGAGGCCTCGGCGACCGACGGCGAGTCGGTCGCCGGCGAACTGCTGGGGGCGCGCTGTCTCTATCTCGTGCACGACCAGTTCACCCAGCGGTGCGTCGCGGCGCGGGCGGGACACCCGCCGCCTGCCGTGGTGGCCCCCGACGGCGACGTCGTCTTCCCCGATCTGCCCGCCGGACCGCCGCTGGGACTGGGCACGCTCCCCTTCGAGTCCGCGGAGTTCGACGTGGCCGACGGCGGCATCCTGGCGCTGTACACCGACGGACTGCTGCGGTCCGTCCACGGCGACCCCGACCTCGCAGGGGCGCGGATGAGAGCCGCCTTCGCCCGGCCCGACCGGCCGCTGGAGGAGTTGTCCGACCGTGTCCTGGGCACGTTCCTCAGTGGCCCGCCCCCGGACGACGTGGCGCTGCTGCTGGCCCGGGCCCAGCCCCTCGGCCCGGAGCGCGAGGTCTGCTGGGAGGTGTCCAGGGACCCGGCCGCCGTCGGCGAGTACCGGGCGAGGGTGGCCGACGTGCTGGCCGGCTGGGGCCTGGAGGAACTGCTGTTCACGACCGAGCTGATCGTCAGCGAGCTGGTCACCAACGCCATCCGGCACGCCACCGGCCCCATCGGCCTGCGCCTGATCAGGAACTCCACCCTGACGTGCGAGGTCTCGGACGGGAGCAGCGCCTCGCCCCGTGTGCGGCACGCCCGCACCACCGACGAGGGCGGCCGGGGCGTGTACCTGGTGGCTCAGCTCTCCCGCCGCTGGGGCAGCCGCCAGGCCGCCGAGGGCAAGACCATCTGGGCCGAACAGAACCTTCCGGCGGAGCACCGCGGCTGACGCGGGATCGCATGCGGGCTTCCGAACGCACAAGGGTGGGCGCTCACTTGACCTGGTCCTGGCGTCCCAGGAAGCGGAACGCGTTCCCCTTCGCCTGGAACAGGAAGTACGACCCGCCCAGTTCGGCGGTGCTGGTGTCGCCGGACGCGAAACGGAGGGTCTTGGCGAGCCCCCGGTACGTGACGTCACGGAGGCGCTCGGCCACGGCCCCCGGGGCGACGTCGGACGTTCCGCCCAGTGTCTCCAGGGTGCGCGCGACCAGGCCCACCGCGTCGTAGGCCTCCGGGGACCAGCGCCCCGGGGCGGCTCCGTATCGGGCGTGGTAGGCGGTCCGGAAGGTGCGGGACACACTGCCGGGGTCGGTGAAGGGGGCGCCGAACAGCCAGTCCTGGCCCGCGGCTTCGGCCTGCTGGAGGAACGCCGGGCGCATGATGTGCCAGGTGCCCAGGCGGGGTCCGGTGAAGCCAGCGCCGGCGAGTGCGCGGGCGCAGCGTGCGGCGCGCTCGGGCGACGTGCCGCTGAAGACGACGGCCTGCGCCTTGGCGGCGAGAGCGGCGCGGGCGGCGGAGGCGAAGTCGTCGCTGCCGGCTGCCACGGAGTGGACACTCGTCGTGCCCTGGTGGGGCGGCGTCCGCGACAGCGCGTTGGTGAGGTCCGATCCCGTCCGGCCCGCCGCCCGGTCGTCGATGACGGCGGTACGGTCGACCGGTCGTACGGAGGTCAGGTACGAGGTCAGCGGCAGCGCCAGGAAGGACTCGGGCGCCCGGGTGACGCAGAGGGTGCGCGCATGCGACGGGGTGAGGCTGCCGTCGTCGACGGAGATCAGCACCATGGCCGTGCGGGCGTCCTGGTAGACGGGAGCGGCGGCGAGCGCGGTGGTGGCCGAGCCGGGGCCGAGGACGGCGCTCACCCCGGCCGCGACGAGGTGCCGGGCCGCCTGCCGGGCGCGGGCCGCCTCGCCCCCGTCGTCGACGGTGTTCAGGGCGAGACGGAAGGTGATGCCCGAGCGCGCGTTGTGCTGCTCGACCGCGAGCCGCGCCGCGCGCTCCTGCGCCGTGCCGTCCGCCTTGCCCGGGCCGCTGAGGTCGGACTGGAAACCGAGGGTGTGCACGGGAAGGGCGCCGCGCGCACCGCCTCGCCCGGCCGTCAGATAGGCGGTGATCCCGCCGCCGGCGGCGATCGCGGAGGCCGCCGCGCCCCCCATCAGCAGCACGCGCCGTCGGGTCACGGGGCGGGCGTCCCGCGGGCGCGGTGGCCCGGGGTCGGTGGCCGGGCCGTCGCCCGCGGGCTGCCGTGGGGGGCGTCGGGGGGTGGGCACGTCCAGCGCCCGCGCGGAGCGTTCGGCGACCACGCGCAGGACCGCGGGCGGCAGCCACCGCTGCCCCTCGCGGGCCTCGGCAGCGCCCCGCGCGAGTGGGATCCGCGGGTCGCCGAGCGCCGCCGCGACCTCGGCGGCCGTCGGCCGCCGGGCCGGGTCCTTGGCCAGGCAGGCTCCGATCGGAGCCCGTAGCTCGCGGGGGACGTCCGTCAGGTCCGGCTCCTCGTGCACCGTGCGGAACAGGACGCCCGCCGCGTGTCCGGTGCCGAACGGGCGCCGGCCCGAGGCCGCGTACGCGAGAACGCAGCCCAGCGCGAACACGTCGCTGGGTGGGCCGACCTCCCCGGCGCGGGCCTGTGCCTGTTCCGGCGCGAGGAAGCCGGGCGTGCCGACGACGGCGTCCGGTGCCGTGAGCGCGGTGGCACCCGCGGCCCGGGCGACGCCGAAGTCGATGAGGCGCGGGCCGTCCAGGGCGAGCAGGACGTTGCCGGGCTTCACGTCGCGGTGCACCACGCCCGCCGCGTGTACGGCTTCGAGCGCGTCGGCCAGCCGGGACCCCAGGGTCCGCACGGAGGCGGCGGGCAGCGCGCCGAAGCCGTCGACGGCCTCGACGAGCGACGGTCCGGGGACGAACTCCGTGGCCAGCCAGGGTTCCCGGGCCTCCGTGTCGGCGGCCACGACCGGCACCAGCCATGTCCCGGTCAGCCCGCGCACGGCCGTCACCTCGCGCCGGAACCGGGTGCGGAAGGCCGGGTCCGCCGCGTGTTCGGCGCGGATCGTCTTGAGCGCGACGAGCGCCCCGCCCGGCGTACGGGCGAGGTAGACGACGCCCATGCCGCCCGCGCCGAGCCGGGCCAGCAGCAGGTGCCCGCCGATGTCCTCGGGGTCGTCGCCGGTCAGCGGCCGCATCAGAAGTCGACCTTGCCCGCGTAGGAGTACCGGCCGCCCTTCACCTCGTAGCGGAAGACCTCGTACCCCTTCAGCCACCCCTGGTTCCGCTCGTCGAACGCGTACGTCCGGACGAGTCCCTTGTACGTGCCCTTCGCCAGCAGGTCGTAGAGCCTGTTCCTGGAGGGCCGGCCGCCGGCCTCGGCGAGGCGGGTGATGACCATGCGGGCCACGTCGTACGCCTCGGCCGCCCAGTACGGGGGCGGCGCGCCGTAGCGCTTCCGGTACGCGGAGGCGAAGGCGCGGACTGGGGCGGCCGACGGGTCGATGTACGGAGCGAAGACCTGCCAGCCGTCGGCGGCCGTGCCCGCCGCGGTCAGGAACTCCGGGCCGGCGGCCGGGTAGCCGAGCACGCGCAGGCCGTCGTAGCCGCTCTGCGCCAGGGCCCGGGCGACGGCCGCGGCGCGGGCGGGGCTGCCCGTGCAGACGAACCCGTCCGGCCGGTGCGTGAGCATCTCGGCGACCACCGCCGCGAGGTTCCCGCTCAGCCGCGGCACGACACGCGGCTCACCGGCGATCTTGAGGCCACCCAGGCTCTGGAACATCGTACGGCCGAGCTGCCAGGCGGGGATGCCTCCGTCACGGTCGATCAGCACGCCCACGCGCCGGGCGCCCTGCCCACGCAGGGAAACAGCGGCCGTGACGGGCAGGCTCGTGTAGCCGGGGACGGCCTGGAGGAAGTGGCGGGGCTGCGCGGTCCCGTACACGGACTGCGCCGAGGAGGCCGTGAGCTGGGGGACGAGCTGTGCGTCGTAGCTCTCCAGGCTCGCCCCGGTGGTCTCGTCACCGGTGGAGCCGATGACGGCGAGCAGATCGCGGTCGGCCGCCAGGGCGCGGGCCACCTGGACGGCGCGGGCGGTGTCGCCCCGGTCGTCGACGGTCCTCAGGGTGAGGGTGAAGGGTTTGTCCGCACGGGAGTTGAACTGCTCGACGGCCAGCCGTATCCCGCGTTCCTGGGCCTGTCCGACGGTTTTCCGCGGGCCCGTCAGGTCGGCCTGGACCCCGAGGATCCAGCGGCGGGCACGGGAGGACGCGGTGGGCCGGGTGCCGTCGTCGCGCCGGGCGGCCCAGAGGGCGGCGCCGCCACCGCCCGCGAGCAGCGCCGCGCCGCCGAGCAGCAGGAAGCGGCGGCGGCCGGAGGTCCGTGACGTCACCGGTGCGGCTGCCGGGGCCTGTGCCGGCCGACCGCCCGTTGCCGGCTGCCCGTCCGTCGTCCCGTCGACGGCCGTCGCCTCGATGTCCGGCAGGGCGAGCATCGCGGCGGAGGTGTCCGCGATGAGCCGTACGACGGAGTCGGGCAGCCAGTCGGCGCTGTCCTCGGGCGTGTCGCCGGCCAGTGTCCCGGCCACCTCGCGGGCGGTGGGCCGGGCGGCCGGATCCTTGGCCAGACAGCGCTCCAGCAGTTCGCGCGTGTCGCCGGGGACACCGTCGAGGTCGGGCTCGTCGTGCACCGTGCGGTACAGGAGGGCGTCGACGGCACCGGTGCCGAAGGGCGGGCGGCCGGTGGCGGCGTAGGCGAGGAGACAGCCCAGGGAGAAGACGTCGCTCGCCGGCGAGGCGGGCCGCGCCCGGGCCTGCTCGGGGGCGAGGAATCCAGGTGTGCCGACGACCATGTCGGCCGAGGTGAGCGCCGTCTCCTCGGTGGCACGGGCGATGCCGAAGTCGATGAGGCGCGGGCCGTCGACGGCGAGGAGTACGTTGCCGGGCTTGACGTCGCGGTGGACGAGTCCCGCGTCGTGCACGGCGGTCAGGGCCCGGGCCAGCATGCGGCCCAGGACGCGCACCCCGCGCGGCGGCAGCGGGCCGCAGGCGGCGACGGCCTCGGCGAGCGAGGGGCCGGGGACGAACGAGGTGGCGAGCCAGGGCGCGGGCGCGTCGGGGTCGGCGCCCGTGACCGGCACCGCCCAGGGGCTGTCCACGCGCCGGGCGGCGGCGACCTCACGGCGGAAGCGTGCGCGGAACTCGGGTTGGTCGGCGTACTCGGGCAGGATCACCTTGACCGCGGCCAGCTCCCCCGACTCGGCGCGGCCGAGATAGACGACGCCCATGCCGCCGGAACCGAGCCTGGCCAGCAGACGGTGACCGCCGATCCGGGCCGGGTCGGAGGGGGTGAGCTTCTCGGTCATCGGCGCTCGCCCTTCGTGCCGGCACTCGGCCCCGGCGTGTCCCGCTCCATCACGGCTCTGAGGCGGGCGCGCATGCCCGCGTGGGGATCGCGCAGCCGGTCGAACAGGTCTGTGCGGGTCCAGCCCTTGGAGCCCTTCGCGGAGACGGCGAGGGTGAACCGGCCGATACGGGTCTGCTCCCAGATGTACGGGTGGGGGCCGCCGGTTTCGGCGCCCGTGTAGCTGCCGAGTTCGGTCAGGACGTCGTCGGCGTAGTCGTTCCCGGACTCACCGGGGGAGTTCGGCACGTCGTTGAGGGAGGTGACCACCTCGTCCGGGCGCAGCCGCTGCGCGGGGCAGCGCATCATCTCCTCCAGCACCTCGGCGTTCTCCCAGTCGGCCTGCTCGGCGGTGCGGTGCACCGTGACGACCGCGCTCAGCCGGAGCGGGCCCCTGGCGGCACTCGCCGGGATCTCGTAGGAGCGTGTCAGGGTCGCGAGGACGTCCTTCGGGAGCGCCTCCTGGCGCCAGACGCAGTCGTCGCCGAGGACCGGCCAGCGCCCCGGGTCGCTCTCGTACGGGCTCCGGCGGACGGCTCCGGGTCCGAAGGCGGAGGGTTCCGGGATGACGTCCCGGATCAACGCGGCGGCCTGGGCCCTCGTCGTGGGCGCGTCGGCGGGATCGATGTCCACGGCGGCGGTCGGCGAGGGGCCTTGGGTCGTCCTGGCACCGGCCGTCCCGGCCGGGGTCGGCCCGGGCGGCTCGCCGCCGGCCGAGGTGCAGCCGGCCAGTACCAGGCCGCACACCACGACGGCGCCGACGAGGCGTACCGCGTCCCTGATCACGACCACCCATCCCCCTGGCAGACCGGCTCACCCCTGCGTCCGCCGTGATGCTAAGCGGTAACCGGGCTTCCACGACAGCCGGTTGGGGATCAGGTCGACAGGCCGTGCCACACCTGTCACACGCCCGGTACGAACCGGCGGCACGACCTCGAGACGCCGGGAGCGGGACACGGCGCCCCTCGGGCCGCCGCGGGCCCGGCGAGGGCCACACCCGTCGGTCACCTCCGCGTCACCCGATCAAGGGGTCCTGGCAACTCCCCCGTGCCGCACCGGACATGTACGCTCACGAAACTCGGCGGTCGTGCGGTGCGCCGGCAGACGCACGGACCGGGAGGAACCGATGTCTCATCCGAGAAGGGCGATCGCCGCGGCCACCGCTGCGGTGGCCACCGCCGCGGCGCTGTCGCTGACCGGAAGCGGCGGCTCGGCGGGTGCCGCCGAGCCGGCCCGCCACGGCGTGGGGCCCGCGCTCACGGCGCGCCCCGACGCCTACGCCGCCCACACGGGGCGGACCCTGACCGTGCGGGGGCACGGTGTCCTGGGCAACGACAGCGGACGACCGGTCACCCTCGTCTCGCACACCAGGACGGCCCACGGGTCCCTGACGGTGCATCAGGACGGCTCGTTCAGCTACACCCCGGACGCGGGTTTCCGGGGCACCGACCGATTCACCTACAAGGTCAGCGACGCCGTCCGCCTGTACCGGACCCACCTGCCCCCGCTCGCCACCATCGGCGGAGTGAAGCTCTCCGCGGGGGCCTACGGTTCCTCGCTGTACCCGGTACCGGGCTCGAAGGACGAGTTCTACGGGATCACCGATCGCGGCCCCAACGTGGACACCCCGGACGGCAGGAAGGCCCTGCCGCTGCCGGACTTCGTCCCGGTCATCGCCAGGATCCGGCTCGTCGGCACGAAGGCCGAGATCCTCGGGACGATCCCGCTGCGCGCCGCCGACGGCACCCCCTACGACGGGCATGTCAGCACGCAGGCGGACACCGGTGAGTCCCTGATCGACCTCGCCGGCGACGCGCTGCCCGCCTCCCCCTACGGCTACGACCCCGAGGGGCTGGTCGCCCTGCCGGACGGCACCTTCTGGGTGTCCGACGAGTACGGGCCGTACCTCACGCACTTCTCCCGCGACGGCCGGGCGATCGAGCGCCTGTCGCCCTTCGACGGCTCGCTCCCGGCCGAGCTGGCCGCCCGGGTGCCGAACAAGGGCATGGAGGGCCTGACGATCACACCGGACGGGAGCACGCTCGTCGGCATGATGCAGTCCGCGCTCCAGGAGCCCGACCTGCCCGCAGACGTCAAGACCAAGAACGTCACCACGCTGCGCATCGTGACGTACCACCTGCGCACGCACGCCACACACGAGTACGTCTACCTGCTCGACGACCCGAAGAAGAACAGCGGCGCGGTCAGCGAGATCACCGCGCTGAGCGACACCACCTTCCTCGTCGACGAGCGGGACGGCGCCATGGAACCCGGCGCGTACAAGAAGCTGTTCCGGATCGACATCAAGGACGCGACCGACGTGGGCCCCTCGGCGCGCGTGCCGGGAAGCGTGTACGACGGGGCCAGGGGCGGGCTGCTCATCGGTGCGGACCGGCGGAGTGTCGACGCGTACGTCGGCCAGGACGACACAGCGACGGCAGCGGCCGCCCTGAGGGCGGCCGGCGTCACCCCGGTCGCCAAGAGCACGTATCTGGACCTGGGCGCCCTGGTGACCGGCCTCGACCCGGCGGGCGGCTTCTTCGGCCACGACAAGATCGAGGGCGTCGCCACCACCGACGGCGGACGCACGATCGTGCTCGGCAACGACAGCGACTTCGGCGTCGACGGCGTCTCCGGCGAGGCGGCACCCTACGGTCTGCACTCCAAGATCCTGCCCGACGGCCGGCAGGACGACGGCGAGTACCTGGCCGTGGACACCACCAAGCTGCCCGCCGCGACCGGCACGGCCACCGTCACCATCACCGTGCGCTGAGGGCACCGGGCACCGGCGGGCGCTCACGTTAGCCCGTGGGAATGATTCCCCTGCGCCGCGGGGTGAACCGTGCGTCGTGGCTCCGCGCCGACGAAAGCAGTCGGCGCGGGGCCGTTAGCGTCGGCTTCCGTGCCCCTGAGCTATGCATTCGTGAACCTCAAGCCCGGAGTGGGGAAAACGACCAGCGCCGTCTGGTTGGCCCACGCACTGCACGCATCGGGCTTCGCGCCGTTGCTCGTGGACAGTGATCCCGCGTCCTCGGCGCTGCGCTGGAGCGAACTGGCGGGCGGTTTCCCGTTTCCCGTGCTCGCCCTTCCGGTGGGCGACGTGCATCGGCGGGTGAACGACTTCCTCGACAACCGGCGGGCCGTGGTGTTCGACGCGCCGCAGCTGGAGGACCACGCCCCCATCGCCCGGAGCATCATGAGGTACGCGAACGAGTGGATCGTGCCCGTGACGCCGGCCCCCATCGAGCTGGACCGCATGGCACCCATCGACCGCGAGATGGACGACATGCAGTCCCTGCGTGCCCACCAGGCCCGCGCCGCCGTCCTGCTGAACCGCACGAACCGTCCCGACGCCACGCGCACCGGCCCCGACGCCGACGCCCGCGAGGCCCTCACCGAGCGGGGCTTCGACGTGCTGTCGACGCACATTCCGCGGCTCGACCTGTACGCCCAGTCGTTCGGCAGCCCCGTCGAGGCCAAGGGCACGGCGTACATGGACCTCGCCGAGGAACTCATCAACCGTCAGGACACGGTGTGAACCAGCGCAAGAACACCTACCGTGCCGCACTCCAGCGCCGGCCGGACACCACTGCCTCCGCCCCGGCCGGGGCCTCCGCCCCCGCCTCGACGCCCACCACTCTCACGCCGCTGACCACCCGCTATGTCAAGGTGGTCATCGAACTGGACCCCGCCCTGCCACGTGACCTCGGCCAATGGGTCGGCCGGCCCCTGTACGCACTCGTGCGCGCAGGGGCCGCCGTCCTGCGGCCCCTGCGACAGAACGACTGAAGACGCGGCCACGGGCGTCCTCGGCGGCAACCGGGCCGGGCAGGCGCGTGAAGCGGCCTCAGCCGATGCGGGCGCAGAGGTCGTCCGTGGTGCCGCGCACCAGGTTCACGGCCTTGTACCCGTCGGCGCCGAAGCTCATCGTGTACACCCCGTCGACGACATACAGGCCACGGGGCAGGTTGCCCTTGCCCTCACCGACGCCGATCAGCACCGGGCCGTGCACGGCCCAGAACTGGGAGCCGTCGGTCCGGTACTCGACGAGGGCCGAGCCGCTCGCGTCGGCGTCGTAGAAGGCGCCTGTCCCGGTGTTGGTGACCCGGACGACCAAGTCGCCCTTGTACACCACCCGCTTGACGGAACCGTCCGGATAGGTGTCCAGCACATGCTGCACGACCCGGTCGATGACGGGCTCGCCGTGAACGGGGAAGTCGCAGCGGAGCCCGGCGCCGATGTCGAACGGAGCGGTGGGTGCCGGTTCCCATCCGGCACCTGGACGGGGTCCCGCATGGGTGCCGTCGTTGGGACCGGCGGACGCGGGCGCGGCCACCGCCGGCTGTACTCCCAGGAGCACGGCGAGCAGCGACAGCGGCGCGAGAACGGTTCGTCGCATGATTCTCCCTGGTCGGAGGAGTGAACGAGGGTGTGCCGAAGAGGCGTGGCCGAGTGTCTCCCCTGCCGCTGACCAAACCCTCACCACCACGGCGTGGTCCTCGGGCTCCGCGCCCCGCTAGGGTGGCGAGCAGCCATGGACTTCCAGTTGCTCGGTCCGTTCGCCGCCCGCCACGAGGGACGGCAGGTGCCGGTGGGCAGTCGCCGCCAGGAACGGTGCCTGCTGTCGGTGCTGCTGCTGGAGGCGGGCCGCGCCGTGACGACCGAACGCCTCATCGACCTGCTGTGGGACGGCGATCCGCCCGCGTCGGCCCGCGCCACCGTCCACACCTACATCGGTCGGCTGCGCGCCGCTCTCTCACCGTACGGTGTGCTGGTCGAGACCCGGCACGACGGTTACGCCGTCGTACAGGGCCCCCACACCATCGACGCGCAGGAGTTCTCCCTCCTGGTCCGGCGGGCCGCCGACGCCCATGACCCCGCGGAGCGCGTCGGCCTCCACGACCGGGCCCTCGGGCTGTGGCGGGGCCCGCTGCTCGCCGACGTGGCCGACGACCGGCTCCGCGGCCGCCTCGGCGGCACCCTCGACGAGCTGCGCCTGTCCGCCGCGGAGCAGCGAGCGGAGGCGCAGCTCACCATGGGTCTGCACGACCGCGTCGTGGCCGATCTGACACCGCTGGTGGCGGAGCACCCCGGGCGGGAACGGCTCGTCGCCGCCCAGATGACCGCGTTGTACCGCGGCGGCCGTCAGGCCGAGGCCCTGGAGCTGTACCGCACCACGCGCACGGCGCTGGTGGCGGAGTTCGGCATCGAACCGGGCGCAGCCCTTCAGACGCTGCACGACCGTATGCTGCGGGGTGACCACCGGCTGGACCGGCCGCCCGGCCCCGTCTACGCGGTGCGGGTCGGCGACGAGTGGCTGCCGTGGAGCACCGGCGGGCACCCCGCGCTGGAGTTCTGCAACACCTACGCGGGCTGGGGCGGGAGACGGCTGCCCGGATCGGAGTGGCTGCGCGGATACGCCACGCTCGCCGTCTGGGCCGGCCATATGGACCTGGTCGACGACCCGATGGTCGGTCGACTGCGTGAGCAGGCGCGGCGGCAGCCGGAGGAGGCCGCCGCGGCGCTCGCCGAGGCCCGGGAGTTCCGTGCGGATCTGTACGCCTGCCTGACCGACCCGGCGGACCCCCGGGCCTTCGAAGCGGTGGCCGGTGTGGTGGAGGACGCCGCCGGGCTCTCGGTCTTCACGCGCGGCGACGACGGCCTCGGGCGCTGGCAGCCCTCCCCCGCCGCCGGTCTGCGGCTGCCCGTGTGCGCGGTGGCCCGCAGTGCCGGCGAACTCCTGGCGGATCCGCGCCGCTTCACGATCCGCAGCTGCCCCAGCGAGGACTGCGGCTGGTTGTTCCTGGACGCGAGCGGGCGGCGCAGATGGTGCAGCCTGGCGACCTGCGGCGCCAGGCGCGGCGCCGGCCGGCACTGTGCGGCGTCGGCCGGGTGGTGAGTGCCGCGCTCCGGGACTACTTGAGCTGCGCCTCGATCCACTGGACCGCGTCCGGCGTCACAGGGTCTGTGATGTCCGCGAACTCGTCGTGTTTTTCCAGGAATCCCTTGACGTAGGGGCAGACGGGGACGACCCGCCTGCCCGCACGGCGTACGTCGTCGAGGGCCCCACGCACGAGCCGCGACGCCAGCCCCTGTCCGGCGAACTGTTCGAAGACCTTGGTGTGGTAGAAGACCCGTTGACGCTCGCCGCGATCGCGGTAGGCGGTGAATCCGGCGGTCGTGCCGTCCACCTCGATCTCGTACCGGGAGCGGTCCGGGACGTGTCTGACGGTCGGGGCGGCCTGGTTCGTCATCGTGAGCCTTTCGCAGCGGGGCCGGGGTTCTTGCGCGGGGTGAGGACGGAGTGGGGAAGCACGGGGGCCGGGAGGCGGTCCCCGGGGTAGCCCTCGACGGTGCCGAAACGGTCCGTGGCGTTCTGCCAGGCGTCGCGGGCCTGGACGATGTCCTCGTGGGTGCGGCCGATGAAGTTCCACCACATGACGATCTCCTCCTCGAAGGGAGGCCCGCCCAGCAGCACCGTTCGCGCGGCTTCCGGCCCCTCGTTCGCGAGGGTGAGCGTCCTGTGCCCGGGGGCGGCGTATCCGAGTTCCGACGGCGCGAGGGCCGTACCGCTCATGCGGACGTCGCCGGTGTCCACGAGGACCCCGTGCTCGAACTCCGGATCCACGTCGAAGGTCACGGCCGCGCCGGGATCCACCGACACCTCGGCGCCGAGGAGGGGCGTGAAGGTACGTACGGGAGAGGTGTCGCCGGCCAGTGCGCCGAGGAAGACCCGTGCACGGCCCCCGCGCAGCGGCACCGGGGCCGGTACGTAGTGCTGGAAGTCCCGTTCGGCGTTCCGGTGGGCCTCGGGCAGCGCCACCCACAGCTGTACGCCGTGGAGCGTCGTCGTACGGGCCGTGGACACCTCCGAGTGGCTGATCCCGAAGCCGCCCGTCATGAGATTGAGCTCGCCGGGCCGGACGTAGGCGTGGCTGCCCAGGCTGTCACGGTGCTCGATCTCCCCGCTGAAGAGCCAGCTCACCGTCTGGAGCCCGGTGTGCGGGTGCGGGGCCACGTCCATGCCCCCCGTACGGGAGACGTCGTCCGGGCCGTAGTGGTCGGCGAAACACCAGGCTCCGATGAGGGTCCGGGCCCGCTGGGGCAGCGTGCGCCGTACCGTCATCGCCCGGGGGCCGCCGAGCGGGACCTTCCGGGCCGTGAGCACCTCGACGGCGGCGGGACGGTCGCCGGTGGACCGCCCGCCCGGTCTCGAATCGGCGGGACGGGCTTCAGTGCTGCTCACCGTTCCGGTCCTCCCCACGAGGAAATGTTCGACATTCAACATTCACTCGTCGATGATAGGCCGGAGAACAAGTGATCGCTCGACCAAGGAGATCATGTGACAGAGACGACAGCGGTGGGCCCCGGCAGCCGGGTCTTCGTCGACAAGCAGAGCCCGGAGGCGTACCGGGCGCTGGCCGCCACCGCGGAGACCGTGAAGGGCGTGGCGGCGGCGGCAGGGCTGGACCGCATCACCGTCGAACTGATCAACCTGCGCGTGTCCCAGCTCAACGCCTGTGCGTACTGTCTCAGTCTGCACACCCATGCGGCGCTGCGGGCGGGCGAGACCACCCAGCGGCTGGGAGTCCTGGCGGCCTGGCGCGACACCGGACTGTTCAGCCCCCGGGAACGCGCTGCCCTCGCCCTCGCGGAGGCCACCACACATCCCGCCGATGCCGCCGCCCAGGCCGCGGCGTACGCGGAGGCCCGGGCGGTGCTGTCCGACGACGAGATCTCCGCGGTGATCTGGGTCGCGATCACCATCAACGCCTTCAACCGGGTCTCGGTGATGAGCAAGCACCCGGTGCGGAGCAGACCCGTGGTCGTTCCGCAGTGACGCACCCCGGCCACGGCCGCACCCGACAGGCACGGCGACCGGGCTTCTCCGGCCCCGCCGGCCGGCAACCGCACTACAACCCCAGGTCGCTCAGCCCCGGATGGTCGTCGGGACGACGCCCGAGGGGCCAGTGGTACTTGCGTTCCTCTTCCCTGATGGGGAAGTCGTTGATGGATGCCAGGCGGACCCGCATCAGGCCCTCGTCGTCGAACTCCCAGTTCTCGTTCCCGTAGGAGCGGAACCAGTTGCCCGAGTCGTCGTGGCACTCGTAGGCGAAGCGCACGGCGATGCGGTTCCCGTCGAACGCCCACAACTCCTTGACGAGCCGGTAGTCCAGCTCTCTGGCCCACTTCCGGGTGAGGAAGGAGACGATCTCCTCGCGTCCGTCGATGAATTCGGCGCGGTTGCGCCAGTGGCTGTCGACCGTGTAGGCGAGGGCCACCCGCTCGGGGTCCCGGGTGTTCCACGCGTCCTCGGCGAGGCGGACCTTCTCGATCGCGCTCTCCCGGGTGAAGGGGGGAACAGGAGGCTTGGCGGCCATGAATTCTCCCGGAGCATCGCAGTGTCAAGAACCGGCGTCCGCCTCAAGCTATACACCGGACACACGGGCCGTGCGGGCAGGCGCGAGCGAGCTGGAGCATACCGCCGGGACCCGCATGCGCCATGCCCGCGGCCAGGGCAGCGACTCCCGGCTCCGTCATCGGCCCGCCCTGCCGTCGCGCCCTACTGCTTCGGCGGCGGAACCGGCCGACGAGTTCTTCATACTTTGCGGCAACGCCCCGCTGCTCCGCGGTCTTACCGTGCCGCTCACATATTCTGCGCCGCATGGTTTCTCAACGGGTCCATGAAGTGCTTCCCGAGTGGGAGGCATTCGTTCGCGCCGTGCAGGCTCGGCGGCCCGACTCGGGTACGTGGTGCGAGGCCTGGACCGCCCGGGACGTTCTGATCCATCAGGCCGGCAACGCCGAGGAACTCGCGCGGGTTCTCGCGGGCCGGCTGGCCGGGAATCCCGTCGAGACGCGTGGTTTTGAACGGGAGGACCCGTACCGGCGGCTGTCCGACGCGGAACTGTGGGCGGCGTTCACGGCTCGCTGCGAGGAGCTCACAGAGGTCGCGCAGACCGCTGCCACCGACCTGCCCGCCGACACCGAGATCGAGTGGACGGGCAGGACCGTGAAGGTTCCCTTTTTCGCGGAGCACATGCGGGAAGAGCTCATCCTGCACCGCTGGGACCTCACGGGGGACGACTCGACGGCCCGTGACGCTCTGTCCCACTCCTGGATGACGGAGCACAGTGTCCGCGAGGTGGGCAAGCCCCTTCTGCGGCTCGGCGCCTCCCTTCTGGGCCTCGGGCCGGACGAACGGATCGAGGGGCGGCTCCGCTCGCCCGGAACCGATGACATCGTCGTCGCGGCCGACCGGACCGGCGTCCACATCGGATTTGACGCGCCGACAGGCCCGGCCACGATCGAGAGCGATCCCGCCACCCGAAATCTGCTGCTGTGGGGCCGGCGCCCTGCCGACCCGTCACGTTGGCACAGCGACGCGGGCCCCGGAGAGCTGAACAGGGTGCGGAATCTGCTCGTCGGTTACCGACCCGAGCTGCTGGGCTCCCCGAAATAGGGCATCCGGGAGCCCGGAACCACAGGCCTGCAACGCTCCGCCAAGGGTCGTGGTCCGCATGTCAAGCAGCGACTCGCCGTCAATCTCCGGGATGCGGCTGCCGCGAAGAGTGAGCGGGCGTCAGAAGATCACCTTTAAGGGCTAATTGCCATTCAATACGACTGGAAAACAGGGGGACTTGACGAGTGATCGGCCCGTCGGGCGTCCCGTCCGAGGGCTTGCCGGGTACCCCGATCGGCCCCCGGAACCAGCCCGCCCGATACGCCCGATATGACAGCCATGTGAGGTGTCAGTACGTTCGATCATGCGTCGGCTGCACAGCCGATCCCTCTCTCTGAGTTGAGACAGGAGAAGCGACATGATCATGACCCGCTCCAACGCCATCACCGCGGCCGTCGCCGCCGCGGCGGCCCTGGCCGCGACCGGCATCACCTACGCCACCGCGGCTCCCGGGCCCCAGGCCGCCCCGGCCGCCGCCATCCAGCAGGCCCCCGCACAGGCCCCCATGGACGGTGGCACCCAGAACGGCAACGGGGGCAAGGGCAACGAGGGCAACGACCACGGCGGCAACGACCACGACCGCGGCGGCCGGGACTTCGACAAGGGCTGGATCCACATCAACGAGCGGTCCTTCTCCGCCCACACGCGGGGCTGCGCCGTCATCGTCAGCGGCCTGGGCTCCACGAGCCTGAACATCCGCAACGACAGCCGCAAGACCATCGAGGTCTTCCGCGGACTCACCTGCGACAACGGCGCCCCCATCGCCACCGTCGGCCCGCACAGCACCAGCTTCGGCGTGATCCCGAAGCGCACCAAGGGTGTGAAGGTCAAGAACGGAGTGGTCGGCAGCTTCCGGGTCGTCGACCGCCACGACGACGACTACGGCGACCGCGGCGGTGACAAGGGCGGCTACTGATCGCACCGCACCTCGCCGACGACGCAGAACCCCGGCCCGCCGTAATCGGGCCGGGGCCCTGCAACCAGGCACATGACACGGAATCCCGGCCTGCCGTAATCGGGCCGGGATTCCTGTCCGGGCCTCGGCCCACGAGCAACCCGTTCACCATGCCCGCGACCGGCCGCGGCCCGACAGCTCACGCGCCCGCGAACGCCATCCTAGAACCGGACCGTGGGCACGGCGCACCATCCCCGACGGCCGGGCCACCGCCGCACCGGCTCAACGGCCGGCCGATTCCTGCTGGAAAACGCCCCGTTGGCCCTTGACCCGGGCGGCGGCAGCCGTCCCTCACCGGCCGGCGAGCACACCCGGACGAGTGACGGGGCGGGTGCCACATGCGGCACCGTCGCCACCGCCCCGGGCGCCCGGAAGCCGGCTCGTCCCCGCCGCCTCATGATCCCGTCGGCCGCTGTTCGTGGCTGCCGTAGGGCCGTGTGATGATCTCCATCCCGTGTCCGGCCGGGTCCATGAAGTACAGACCGCGCCCGCCGTGGTGGTGGTTGATCTCCCCGGGCTGCTTCAGTCGCGGATCGGCGTAGTACGTGATCCCGGCCTCCCGCAGCCGCGCGAAGGCAGCGTCGAACTCCTCGTCCGAGACGAGGAACGCGTAGTGCTGCATGACGATCGACTCCGCCGGGACGGCCGCGAAGTCCAGGGTGACCCCGTTGCCGGTGGCCACGGGAATGAACGGGCCCCACTCGGCCCCGACCTCGAGCCCCAGGACGTGCGCCAGGAACTCGGCCGACTCCCGGTTGTCCCGGGCATGGATGATGGTGTGATTCAACTCGACTGACATGTGTGGATTGCCTCCGCAAGGCAAACTCACGGGCACCTCCATGCCTCACCCGGCCGGTGACCGACACGCGATGCCGTACCGGTGATCCTACGCCGGCATCAGCTCACGGCGTCCGGGACCGCTCACGCGGCCTTGTACAGCTGCCCCGCGTCGGGCCGGGGAGCCGGCCGGTGCCGGGCGGCGGGGCCTTCGGCGAAGGCACGGAGCAGGTTCTCGGTGGTGCGGGTGACGAAGGCGCGGGTGCGGCCGTCCATGCCGTGGTCGCGGCCCCCGTCGGACGTCCCGGCCTTCAGCGCCTCCACCCACCGCATCGTGCCCGTCGCGAAGACCCCGGCCCCGCCGGGTGCCGTGTAGTAGGCCGAGTCGCTGTGGCTGCGGGTGCCGGAGCACACCAGCGGCGAGTGCGCGGTGACCTCCAGGGGGCCGGGTCCGGGGACGGGCGCGCCGGGGGTGACCCGGTCGTACTCCACCCCGACCAGGTGGTCGAAGCTCTCCCCGGGGCGGACTCCCGTGCCCTCGTACAGCCAGTGGTCCGCGGCGTGCACCACATAGGGGGCGTCCACCGGGTAGCCCTCGTACAGCACTCCGGTCAGCGACGACTCCGGGTCGGCGCCCGGGGCCCGCCGGAAGTCGGTGGTGACCAGGTCCGGGCGGGACGGATAGCAGGGGTCGGTGCGGTAGGAGGACTTGTAGCAGACCACGGTGCGGTCCGGCCCCGTCTCACCGGTCTCCAGGCGGACCCGGCGGAAGCAGGTGTTGGCGCCGAGGAACGCCACGTTGGTGCCCGCGTCCCGGGCCGCGGTGACGTACCGGCGCTGCTCGGGCGTCCAGTACTCGTCGTGTCCCAGGCAGACCACCGCGGTGGCGCCGTGCAGCACCCCGGGGTCGTGGTGCACGTCGGTCCCGGTGGTGTACGCCAGGGGTATGCCCAGGCGTTCGGCCAGGACCACCGCGGCCCATTCGTACACCAGGAACTTCTCGGCGCCGTTCGCGTCGTAGGGCCGGTCGAAGCCGACGGCGAGCGAGCGGGTCTCGTACGCGCCGGAGGCGCCGGCGTAGAGGCTGTAGCCGCCCCACCGGTTGTACGCCTGCCAGGTGGCCGGGGCATGCAGCAGCACGGTGCGGCCGGTGCCGTGTGTGGAGCGCACGATCAGCGGAACGTACCGCTGGTGGCCGCTGTCGGCGTCGAGTCGGATCAGGTAGGCGCCCTCGGGCCAGCCCTCCGTGGACAGGGTGAGCGTGCGCGGCCAGTCAGCGCGGACCGTGCGGGTGGCGGACGCCGGCCGGCCGCCGGGCCGGGCGTGTCCCGCGACGGGTCCGGAGCGCCATACGAGCCGGGCGAGCGCGCCGCCGTACCAGCCGACGCGGAACGCCGACGCGCGGAAGGCCGACGCGGTGGTGGACACGTGCAGGCCGCACTCCTGACCGGGCGTGACACTGACTCGGTCGGTGTAGCCGGCCACCGCGTCCGGTGGGCCGAGTGAGCCGATCCGCCAGTCACGGGTCCCCGGCAGGTCCCGTTCCGCCTCCGGGCGGTGGCTCTGCTGTCCGGGGCGCCGGTGGCTCGTGGCGGGGCCGTCGCAGGCGGTCGCGGCGGCCAGTCCGGCCCCGGCGCACAGACCGAGGAATCGCCTGCGCGCCGGCCCGTGTGCGTTTCCCGGCGCGGTGTGCTCCTGCGTCTCCCGTGGGCTCACATCGCCTCCCTGGGGGTGGCCTGCCCTCCCCGTGGTGTCGACGCGCCTTCGACGACGGTAGCCGCCTCGGCGGTGGACCGCATGGCGACGGCCGCAGGGGGGCGTCACCACCTGCCGCGCACGGCGCCCCCAAAGGAGGCCGGCGCGCCCGGCCGGTGTGTCAGCGTCCCGTCGCCAGGGTCACCCCGCCCGTCGCCTCCAGGACCACCCGGGTCACGAAGCCGTTGGCCGCGAACATGTGGATCGCGCGGGCGATGTCCTCGGGTCGGCCGACCCGGCCCACGGGGGTGACGGCCGCGAAGCCGTCGAACAGGGTCTTGCGCTGCTCGGCAGGCACGGAGTCCCACCAGGGCGTGTCGATGATGCCCGGGGAGACCGCGTTGACCCGCAGGGGCGCCAGTTCCACCGCGAGCGGCGGGACCATCGCCTCCAGTGCGCCGTTGATCGCCGCGAGGCCGGCCGTGCCGGGCAGGGCGGCGCGGGCGGAGCCGGCGGTGACGAGTGTGACCGAGCCGTCGCCGCGCAGGGCGGGCAGGGCCGCCTGGAGGGCGTGCGTGTGCGGCCAGAACTTGCCGTCGAAGCCCTCCGCCAGCTCCGCCAGGTCCAGTTCGGCGAAGGGGCCGCCGCCCTTGGCGCCGCTGAGCGCGATCACCAGGTGGTCGATGCGGCCGGAGTCGGCGAAGAAGGCGTCCAACGCCGGGCGGTCGGACGCGTCCAGGCGATACGTCGTCACCTTGCCGCCGATGCGGGACGCGGCCGCGTCGAGACGGTCCTGGCGGCGACCCGTGATGATCACCTCCGCGTCGTCCGCCGCGAAGAAGGCGGCGGACGCCTCGCCGATGCCGGAGCTGCCGCCCATGACGACGACGCGCTGTCCGGCCAGGGCGTTCAAAGGGGCGTTCGGGGTGCTCATGAGTGGCTTCTCTCCTGATGCGTCACCGGGTTCCGACCCATTGCCGAGAACGCTGGTCTCGTCAAATGATTGCCGAGACCGTTAGTCTCGTCAAGCGTCTTTTCCCATGGAGGACCACCGAAGACGGACGGAACCCGGCCGGAAGACCTGAGCCCGAACTGAGAGAGGATGTGCCTGTGGACACCAAGGAACCGCGCCCGCACACCGGCCGGCGGCGCAACGAGGCCGCCCGCCGGGCGATCCTCGACGCCGCCCTGGACCTGCTCGCCGACGCCGACGGCGCCCCGGTGAGCGTGGAGACCATCGCACGCGCCGCCGGAGTCGGGAAGCAGACGCTGTACCGGTGGTGGCCGTCCAAGGGCGCCGTCCTGCTGGAAGCGCTCACCGACCGCGCCGCGCAGGACGTACCCGCGCCGGACACCGGCAGTCTGCGCGGCGACCTGCGCGCGCTGGCCACGGCCACGTTCGAGGCGGCCCAGCGCCCGCCGTCCGCGCCCGCCCTGCGCACCCTCGTCCGGGAGGCGGCCCGCGACCCTCATCTGGCCGATCTGATGCGGAGGTTCACGGAGTCCCGCCGGGCCGCCGTGCACCAGGTCCTCGCACGCGGCCGGGACCGCCGCGAACTTCCGGCCGACCGCGACATCGACCTCCTCGTCGACCAGTTCTACGGCTTCTTCTGGTATCGCTTCCTGCTGGGCCACGCACCGTTGGACGCGACGACCGCGGAGAAGATCACGGACTCACTGCTCCGCTAGACCGGGCCGCAGGAGCAACCGGGACGACCGGTCCACGAGGTCGCGCAGGACGGGCAGGTACGGCTCGTGGCCGCCGAGTTCGTCCAGGATGCGGTGGGCCCGGTCGCGGAACTCGTCGATGTCCTTCTCGAAGCGCCGCAGGACCGCGGGCGTCCGCAGCAGCCCGGAGAGCTCCGCCCGGGCGGGCGCGGACGTCCTCGCCTCGCGGTGCAGCGCCTTGACATGCTCCGTGGCATCGGGAGCCGCCTCTTCGAGGGCGCAGGCGAACAGGTGCGTCACGGTGCCGTTCAGGAGGTCCTCGTCGCGGCCGGAGAGGATGTCCTCCTGGTCGTTGAAGAGCTGCCACAGCACGCCGAACACGTCGCCGAACTCGCGCCACAGCTCCACGCGCGGCTCGTCCGCGCCCGCCAGTCGCGCCGCCATGACGGTGACCATGCTGAACGGGGCGCCCGACTTGCCGAGGTAGGTCTCGATCACCGAGGCGCGGGTGGCGGTGGCCGCCCGTCCGTGGAGGTCCTTCAACTGGCCCTCCGTCGCGCTGACACAGCACTTGAGGATCTCGGCCGACAGGGTGGGGCGCAGTGCCGGCGGAATCTGTTCCGACTGCACGGCGAGAAGGGGCAGGGAGCTTCCCGCGACGAAGGCGGCGAGCAGCGCCGAGCTCTCGTCGAGGTCGCCGGCGGTGCCGGTGCCCTGCGAGTCGGCCCGGTCGTCCAGGCAGCAGGCCGCGGTCCACCACAGCTCGTGGACGACGGCCAGCGGGACGGCCGGCCGAACGGTGCCCGTCTCGGCGGCGTGCACGATCAACGGCAGAACGGACAGCGGGTACTTGAAGGTCCGCTGCTCCAGGAGGCGGGCGACCGCGGCGCGAACCGAGGGCGCCGCCGGACCGAGCAGGTCGAGTACGGCGTTCCGCTCCGCCTCGATCCGCGCGGCCGTCCGCCGATGCAGTTCCGTGTACGACACCGCGGTCACACAAGCTCCCCCCTGTGGCTGCCCTCGAGCACCGATTCGATCACCCGGTTCGGGGAGGGGCTAGACGAGTTTGCGCCACGGCCGGTGCGTGCGGGACGTGCCGGTTCCGGTTCCCGGCCCGGCAGCCGCCCCTGGCGCGGGGCGGCGGGACCGGTCAGCGGGTGGCGATGCTGCGGGTGGTTCCGTCGGCGACGGCCTGGAGTTTGTCCGGGTTGGCGATGTTGTGGATCGCGGTGATGCGGCCCTCGGGGTCGATGTCGAAGGTGACGGTGGCGATCACACGGTCCGGGCCGCTGAACACGATGCCCGGTCCGCCGTTGATCTCGGCGAGCGCGGCGCTCATGTCGGCGGGCTCGATGCCCTGGTAGGTGACGGTGCCGATGGCCGCGAACCAGCCGGCCACGGTGACGGCGCCGACGACCGGGCGCAGGGCCTGGCGGACCTTGCCGCCGCCGTCCGTCCACAGGGTGACGTCCGGGGACAGCAGTTCCATCAGGGTGTTGACGTCACCGCCCGTCGCGGCGGCGAAGAACCGTTCGGTGACCTCGCGCTGCCGCGAGCGGTCCGCGGTGTAGCGGGGGCGCCGGGCCCGTACGTGGGCGCGGGCGCGGTGCGCGGCCTGCCGTACGGCGGGTTCGGAGCGTTCCACCGCCTGCGCGATCTCGGCGTGGCTGAAGTCGAACACCTCCTTCAGGACGAACACCGCCCTCTCGAGCGGGCTGAGCGTCTCCAGCACCACGAGCATCGCCATCGACACCGACTCCGCGTCCGTGACGGCGTCGGCGGTGTCCTCGCCGGTGAGGATGGGTTCCGGGAGCCAGGGGCCGACGTAGGTCTCGCGTCGGTGGCGGGTGGAGCGCAGTCGCTCCATGGCCAGGTTCGTCACGATCCGTGTCAGGTACGCCTTGGGGTCGGCCACGTGCGAGCGGTCGGCGGCCGACCACTTCAGCCAGGCGTCCTGGACGGCGTCCTCGGCGTCGGCCGCGGTGCCCAGGACGCGGTAGGCCACCGAGAAGAGCAGGTTGCGGTGCCGGGTGAAGACCTGCTGGTCCGCGTCGGTGCCGGCGTTCCGGGGCTGCTGGGCCGGGGTCATCGTGCCGTCCGGTTCCGGGTGAGGCGTCCGCCGCGCGGCCAGACGGCGCCGGCGGCGGGCAGCGCCTTCATACGGCCCCACGTGGGCCAGGGAGAAGCGGTCACCGTCTCCTTGTACCGGACGGCCGCGCGGCCGGTCAGGTACATCCGGCGAGGACTGCCGTCGGGGCGGGTGAACTGCACCACGGCGTCGTTCCGTCCCAGGCTGACCGGCGTGTGGTAGTAGCCGAAGCGGAACGGCTTGGGCTGCTTGCCCCGCAGCGCACGGACGATCGACACCGCGGCGTGCACACCGGTCGGCATGCCCGACTGGCAGGTGCCGTGCATGACCCCGTAGCCCTGACGGACCGCGGCGGCGTCGCCCACGGCGTACACCTCCGGGTGGGACACCGACCGCAGGGCCGCGTCGGTGACGATACGGCCGCGCTCGTCCACGGTCACTCCGGAGGATGCCGCCGGCGGCGCCCCCCGGGTGCCGCTCGCCCACACGACCACATCGGCGTCGACGCTCTGTCCGTCCGCCAGGCCGACCGTCGTGGGCAGCACCTTCACCACCTCCGTCCCGCAGCGCACCCGCACGCCCAGGCGTTCGAGAGCGGCGTGCAGGTACGCCCTGGCCTTCGGGTGCATGTCCGCGCCGGGCTCCGCCCGGCCCAGCAGGACGACGTGCAGCCCGGGGTGGCGTTCGGCGATCTCCGCGGCGGTCTCGACGCCGGTCAGTCCGCTGCCGGCGACCACCACGGTGCCGCTGCCCAGCCGGGTCAGCCGGTCGGCGAGCGCCTCGGCGTGCCGGGCGCTGTCCAGGGTGTGGGCGTGCTCCGCCACGCCCGGTACCGCCGCCGTGTCGGCGACGCCGCCCAGCCCGTACACCAGGGTGTCGTAGGGCAGCACCCGCTCGTCGTCGACGCGGACGGTCCTCGTCCGCGCGTCCACCGCCGTGACCCGGCCGCACACGAACCGCGCGCCCGTGCCCCCCAGCAACCTGGGGATGCTGAGCTCGGCGAGGGGCTGCCCGGTCGCCGCCATGTGCAGCCGCATCCGTTCGGTGAACCGCTCCCGCGCGTTCACCACGGTCACCTCGACGTTCCCGCCGCGCTTGACCCGGGCGGCGAGCTGGACGGCCGCGGACATGCCCGCGTAGCCGGCTCCCAGGATCACCACGCGGTGTGGGGGGACGGCCGTCGTCGCGTCCGCCGCCTGCTGTGCGCTCATCGCTGTGCCTTCCTGCTCGGGCTGTTGACGACCACCAGACGCATGCAGGCCCCGCGTCCGTGACCTACGGCGGATGTGATGCCCGCCACACACCGAGCGCACGATCAAGGCCTGGCCGGACGGCCGTCGCAACCCGTCGCGGGCGAACGTGGAGAAGACCGAGACCGCATAGCGGACGGTGCGCCGGCACCATCGGCTTCGCCGCCCGAACCGTCATGGCTCAGGCGGGACCCGGGCCGGTGCCGATGGTGTACGTGTCCTTGACCTTCACCTCGGTGACCCCGCGCCCCTCCGGAAAGACACCGCGCCAGTCGCCGATCACATGGAGCTCGTCGGTGCCCATCGCACGGACCACCATCAGGCCCTCGTCGTAGCACCGGTGGGCCTTCCACCACAGGTTCACGAAGGCCTGGCTGCGGATCAGGTGCATCCAGTCGGTGCGGTAGATCTCCCGGTTGTAGTTGGACTCCCCGAGCGTGGAGACGAACTTGGAGTACATCGCCTTCACATAGGCCAGCATCACCTCGTCGCTCTCGGAGATCGCCCTGTCCCGGGCGTCCTTGAGCGCCACGCGGAACTTCTCCAGCAGGTTCTCCGTGGCCCCGGAGGTCCACGACTCGTGGATCTCCGGAGGGTCGCACAACCCGTACTTCGGTCCTGACAGGCGCAGCAGCAGGCGCAGCGTCGGCTCCGTCACCCACAGGGGGCCGGGTTCGTCCCGGTTGCCGATGGGGTTGGGCAGGACCTCGTCGTGCGGCCAGTCGGGCGGGGTGATCAGGTGCACGCCGGCGCGGCGGCGATCGTGGTGGTCACCGGTGGAGTGCTCCAGCTGGCCGATCGGCAAATGGGTCTTGAGCGCGCTGAGATAGGCGCCGTTGACGTCGAGTGCCGTCACCTCGTGCGTACCGGGCGGCAGTTCGGGCCGGGTCCACTTGGGGCGGGCCTCCCAGATCTGGTCGGCGCCGCGCGCGGTCGGCTTGCGCAGGACATCGGGCAGCCACGGGTGGGCCACGACGTCGTAGCGGCCGCCCTTGCGGGTGTGGTCCAGCAGCGCCATGGCGTCCGGGATCGCCCTCTTGACCAGGGCCGCGCCGGCGGCTTCCACATCACCGGCGTGCTCGGTCAGGGCCCGTGTCACGGCCTGGCCGATCAGGTCCGGATCGGCGGAGGCCGCCGGCTGCGCCCGGCGGCCGGCGGGGACGATTCTGACGCCGGGGGCGGAGCGCACGCCCCTGGAGGCGGGGGCGGAGCCTGCGGTCCCGGAGGCGGAGGCGGAGCGTACGGTCCCGGAGGCGGGGGCGGATGCGTCCGTGGAGACGGCGGGGTGGGACGGAGTGGCCGTCGCGGCGGCGCAGTCCGCCGGGTCCAGGTGCTGCGGGAACCCGGCGACCTGGTGGCGGGCCGGCCCGCCGCACAGGACGCAGGCACGGGCCTCGGTGAGCGCCTCCACCTCTTCGCCGCCGTTGTCGCCGTTGTCGTCGCCGTCGCCGTCATTGTCGTTGTCGTCGATGTCGCCGTCGTTGTCGTTGACGGCGTCGTCGCGGTCGTCGGCCCGGTCCCGGTCCTGGTCCCGGAGTTGCCGGGCCTCGAGTCTGCCGCGTGCTCCGGAGAGGAAGTACGCGTACTTCTCCCGGACTTCGCCGCTCGGGTCCCGGCCCGACTCCCAGCCTCCGACCGTGGACGGACTGACTCCGAGAGCCCGCGCCACCTGCGCGCGCGACAGGTTCAGCGCCTCGCGCAGGGCGCGCCGCTCCCCCGCCGCCGGCAGCGGCACCTCCTGCCTGGCCCCGGCCAGCAGGGCGTCGATCGCGTCGAAGTCCGTCATCGCCCGGCCTCCTCCCGCACTGCCGGACCGGGCGCCGAGACGCGCCGGCCGGACGCCCGGCGGCGGGCGTCCGGCAGCGCCTCGGCGGCCCGGGTCGGCCCGGCCATCAGATCCAGCACATCGATCCCGAAGTGCGCCGCCACCGCGTCGCAGTCGTCGAGACCCCATGCGGCACCGCCCGACTGGCGGCGGCTCACCTGCGCCTGGCTCACCCCCAGGGCGGCCGCGAGGTCGGTCTGCGACTCACCGGTGGCGTGCAGCAGCGCTGCCACCGCTGATCGGACACGATCCGACAGCGTCATCCTCATGACGCCGAATTTAGCATCCGGAACACATGCACCATGCGCATCATGAATACCGGCGAGGTGGCGGCCCACTCCTTTCACGGCCGGCGCTCCTTTCGCGGCTGAAGCTCCTCTTCGCGGTCAATGCTCCTTTCGCGCCCTACAACCTTTCCGAGCCGTGAACGGTCAGGAAAGTCAGCGTTCAGATGGTGGCCATAGGCCGTTGCCTTCTGAAGGGGGGCTTGTGAAAGCACGAACGGTCCGAACCGGTGCGCCGGCCATGCGGAACCCCGAGGCATCCCGATTGATCAGCGCATACCGCCGGGCGGTACCGGTCGGCGCCCGGCGGGTGATCGCCGAGCACGTCGACACCGATCTGCGGGAGCAGCTCAAGTCGGGGATCGCCGCCATGACCGAGGTGAGGGGCCGGCTGCGGCGCGGACGGGTGGCCCGCCGCCACAGGCGGCTTCTGGCGGCGCGGGACAGCCTGGTCGTCAGTGTGAACGGCAGGGTGCGCATCGCCCATGTCATGCCGGACGTCACCCCGCTTCTGGCCCGCAGATCCAATCTCGACGAGGTGGCGGCCGCGCTGCGCGCCGCGGGCGTCGACTACTTCTGCGTGCGCTCGCCGTCCGAGACCTCGGCCGCGGTCGCGGTCCGCGAGAGAGACCGGCGGGCCGTGTTCGGCGCACTGCGGGAGGCATGCAGGGTCAGGCCCGGATACGTGGTGCCGGTGCGGGGGAACGCGGCCCGGCGGGAGTCCGCCATGACCGGCCACGGTCCGGGGCAGTGGAAGCGCGTCTCCGGCTCGGACGTCTTCCGGTGCGCCTGGTACCGCACCGACCGGTCGGGCCGGCTGGTCCTGGGCCTGCGCTACGGCTGCGACATCGAGTTCTGGCGGCAGGAGGACGACCGGCTGGTATCCCCTCGACGCAACGGGGTCGCGGAGTCGGTCCCGGCCGACGAGGCGGCGGTGGAGGCCGACGAGAGCCTGTTCACCGACCTCGCTCCGCTGCCCGAGGAGCAGGGTCCGACCCCGGTGCGGACCCGCCGGGCCTTCGCCGTGGCGACCGTGGGGCGCCGCTCCTTCCCCGTCGACGCGGTCTACACATGGGTCGACGGCTCCGATCCGCACTGGCTGCGTCAGCGAGCCCGTTTCTCCGACCTGCCGTACCACGGCGAGGCGGCCAACGCCGCCCGGTATCTCAGCAGGGACGAACTGCGCTACTCCCTGCGCTCACTTCATCTGTACGCGCCCTGGATACGCACGGTCTACCTGGTGACCGCCGACCAGACTCCGCAGTGGCTGAACACGGACCACCCACACATCAAGGTGGTGAGCCACAAGCACATATTCCGTGATCCTGAAGTCCTGCCGACCTTCAACTCGCATGCCATAGAGAGCCAGCTCCACCACATCGAGGGGCTGTCGGAGCACTTCCTCTATTTCAACGACGACGTGATCCTCGGACAAGAGATCCTGCCGCAGCACTTCTTCCTGCCCAATGGCCTGGGCAAGTTCTATCTCTCACCCGCGCTGGTTCCCTTCGGCGACGTGTCCGCCGAGGACCCGCCGGTGGCGGCGGCCGGCAAGAACAACCGCAGGCTCATCGCCGAGCGTTTCGGCGACCACATCGTCCGGAAGATGAAGCATGTGCCCCACGCGCTGCACCGCAGCATCCTGCGGGAGATCGAGACGGAGTTCCCCGAGGAGCACCGGCGCACGGCGGCGAGCCGGTTCCGCGGCGTCGACGACATCTCCGTCGCCTCGTCCCTGCATCACTACTACGCGTACCACGCCGGGCGTTCCTTCCCCGGGGAGGGGCTGGTCTACCGGTACTGCGACGTCGGCAGACCGGGCGTGCAGCGGATGCTGGGCAGGCTGCTGGCCAACCGGGACGTGCACGTCTTCTGCCTCAACGACACCACCTCCACGCAGGCCGAACAGGGCCGCCAGCAGAGCGTGATGTCCCGCTTCCTGGACGAGTACTTCCCGGTGCCCAGCCCCTTCGAGCGCGGGTCGGACGACGGATGAGGCGACTTCCCACCCCGCACAAGGTGCTGCGCAAGGGCTACGAAACGCTGCGCTCGGCGCGGTCGCGCCTGGACGCTCTCGTTCTGGTGGGACCGCGCACCGACGACTGGCCCCGCCTCACCGCCGAGCACCTCTCCGTCCTGGACGGCCGGACCCTCAACGTCTGTGTCCGCCTGCCGTGCGGGGCATCGGCTCCTTCCCTGGTGCTGGGGTCGGGCTCCTCGTCCTGTGCCGTTCCGCTGGCCCTCGCCCGGCGCGGCGACGGCGGCGCCGAGGCCCGGGGCACCCTCCTTCTCGGCCTGCGGGAGGGGGACGCCGCCACGGCCGTGCCGGTGCCCGCCGGGGTACACGCGTGTCTCCTGGACGAGGGGCAGTGGCCGCTGTCGGTCGCGTTCACCGACGCGTCGGGCCAGGACCGCCGCTGCGCCCTCGCCAGGGCGCCGCAGCTGATGCCCGACGGGCCCACCCGTCCGCAGCCGGTGCGCGAGGACGGTTCCTTCTGCCGGCTCATCGCGTCGGGCACCGGCCGGGCCCACCTGTCCCTGGGCCACGACGGCCCCCAGGCGGAGATCGTGTCCCTGACCATCGGCTGGTCCGAGGTGACCCTCGAGGGCCGCCTTTTGAACGCACCGGCCGAGGACTGCCGCGGCGGTGTCGAACTGGCTCGCAGGGGTGGCAGGACGACCCGCGTCGTCCCGGCCGCCTGGCACGGCGACACCTTCGTGTGCTCGATCCAGGTGGCCGACTTCGGCGCCCCCGACGAGAAGGAGCGCATCTGGGACGTACGCCTGCACCGCGGGCGGCGCAGGCCGCTGAAGATCTCACGGCGGCGGACCGACGTCCGCAGCCCCGGGGACGTCTTCCGCATGCCGCACCGGCTGCTGGTGGCGGACGACGACACCATGCTCCGCGTCCACCCCTACTACACGCCCATCGGCAGCCTGGCACTGCGCGCCGCCCACCTCGCAACGGGACGTTGACACCCATGAAGATCACCTTTCTGCTCACCTGGGGCGACGAGATGGGCGGCACGGAGCAGGCCGTCTACACCCAGGCGGCGCATCTGGCGCCCCGGCACACCGTCGAAGTGGTCAGCGTGTTCAGGACCCGGGAGCGCCCCTTCTTCACCGTGGACGAGCGGGTCGCCGTGCGCTACCTGGTGGACCGCACGGGCCGGACGGAGCGGCCGGTGCGGCACAGCGAACTGCGGGCCGAGGAGTGCCGTCGCCTGGCCGGCCTGCCGAGCGAACTGATCAACCCGAGGTGGGAGGCCACCTTCGACGCCCTCTCCGACATCGAGATGCACCGCACCCTGCGGACCCTCGACACGGACGTCCTCGTCACCACGTCGCCCGCGCTCATGTCCGCCGCCGCCGATCTGGTGCCGTCCCGTGTGATCACCGTCCACCAGGAGCACCGGCCGTCGCAGCTGCGCGGGGCCACGGGCGAGCCGCTGCTGCCGCGGGCCCCCGAGTTCGACGCCGTCGTGGTGCTGACGGAACGTACGAGGCAGTGGCTGGAGGAGTCGCTCGGCAAGGCGGCACCGCGCCTGGCGGCCATCCCCAACGCCATCCCCGAGGGGTTCCGCCCCCGCTCCAGCCTGACGGGCAAGAGCATCGTGATGCCCCGCCGGCTCGTCCCCGACAAGCAGGTCGACCACGCCGTCGTCGCCTTCTCCAGGGCGCTGCCCCGGCACCCCGGCTGGCGGCTGCGCGTCTTCGGAGACGGCCCGCAGATGTCCCGGCTGCGCAATCTGGTCCAGGGACTCGGCCTGCACGAGTCCGTCGAGATCCTGGGTCCCAGCCGGCACATGGCCGAGGAGTGGGCCAAGGCCAGCCTGACCATGTTGCCGTCACGGGACGGCGAGGCCTTCCCGCTGGTGCTCCTGGAGGCCTTCGCCGCCGGAGTGCCGGCCGTGGCCTACGACATCGTCACCGGACCCGCGGAGATCATCCGGCACGGGGTCGACGGACTGCTCGTCCCGCCCGACGACATCGACGGTCTCGCCGAGGCGATCTCCAAGCTGATGGAGGACAGGGAGCTCCTGTGCTCCTTCGGTGAGAAGGCCTACGAGGGGTCGGCTCGCTTCGCCGCCGACGTGATCGTCGAGCAGTGGGAGGAGCTGTTCACCGGCCTCGTCGGGCGGCGCGACTCCCCCGCGCGGCTGACCGAGCGGGCTGACCGCATGGCCCACCGCCTCGCCCACGGCGGCGCGGGCCGCTTCCACCCCGCGGTCGCGGCGGACCGGACCGCACCGTCCTCCGGCGACCAGCGGGCCCGCGAGGTGGTCATCGGGGCGTCCCACCGCTCCCTCGTCCGGTCCGGCGGCAGACTGTCGGAGGTCCGTGACGACCTTCAGGCCGCGGACATCAGCCAGCGGAATTTCGAGACCGTCGTCACCGCACTGCGGGAGCACGGCGTCCCCTTCGTGGTCCTGCGTGGCAAGGACGACACCCCGAGGTCCCGTGTGGCCGTCGACACCGAGCACCAGGTGCTGGTCCGCAAGGCGCTGGCCGCGACGTACGAGGGCAAGGCGGTGTACGCGGAGCTGCTCAAGCCCCGGACGCACGCCCCGGGTGTGCTCCTCGCCGAACGCCTCGGGGCCGTCGGGGAGGTCGCCGGTCTGCGCGTCTTCCGCCCCGTCGTGACCTCCAGTCGCACGCTGCGCTTCGGGCCCGCCTACGGCTGCGACGTGGAGTTCTGGCGCCGGGTGCCGGCGGAGGAGGGCGGGGACGGGCAGTTCGTCGCGCCGCTGCGCCCGAGCGCCGTGGGGCCCAAGCTGCCGTCTCTGACCGCCGACGCCACGCTGAGGGTGCGCGACCGCGATCACCCCACGCTGGAACCGTTCACCAAGACGCTGGTGAACGACATCACCTTCCCGATCGACGTCGTCTACACCTGGGTCGACGACTCCGACCCCGAGTGGCAGCGGCGGCGGGCCCGGCGACGCGAGGACCTCGGACTGCCGTCCGGGGCCGACGGTGACGAGGCCGCCAGGTTCCGCAACCGGGACGAGCTGCGCTACTCCCTGCGCTCCCTCGCCATGTTCGCCCCCTGGGTGCGGAAGGTCTACGTGGTCACCGACGACCAGACGCCGAAGTGGCTGAACACCACGCACCCGGGCCTTCAGGTCGTGTCACATCGCGACATATTCTCCGACGCCGGCTGCCTGCCGACCTTCAACTCCCACGCCATCGAGACGCAGTTGCACCACATCGACGGCCTGTCCGAGCACTTCCTGTACCTCAACGACGACGTCTTCATCGGCAGACCGCTCGGTGCGCAGAAGTTCTTCCTGCCGAACGGCATGAGCCGCTTCTTCTGGACTCCGACATCCGTACCGGTCGGCGAGCCGACGGAAGCGGACGACGAGGGCTACTTCGCCGCGGCCAGGAACAATCGCAGACTGCTTCAGGACCGCTTCGCGGTGACGGTGACCCATGGATTCGCGCACGCCCCGTGCCCTCTCCGCAAGAGCGTGCTGGAGCGGATCGAAGCGGACTTCGGCGAGGACGTGGCCCGTACGGCGGCGAACCCGGTGCGCGGCCGGCAGGACATCTCCATGGCGGCCTCCCTGCACCATCACTACGGCTATGTCACCGGCACCGCCGTGCCCAGCGGCATCCGCTGCGCCTACATCGACGTGGGCACCTACGCACGTCATCCGGAGCTGACGCGCCTGCTCACGATCCGCGGGCACGACGTCTTCTGCCTCGGCGAATCCCAGGACGCCGAGGTCCCGGCCCAGGAACAGGCCCGCATCATCGCCTCGTTCCTGCCGGCGTACTTCCCGATCAGGAGCCCGTTCGAACGCTGAACGGGGGGATCGGTCCGCCGCGCGGACCGATCGGGCGGCCTCCGTCGCCGGGGCCGCCCGTCCGTCCGGATGGGGAGTGACTCAGCTCAGGCTGTACGCGGTGTACGAGGCGGCCGACCAGTCGGGGGCGCCCGCAGGCGGTGTCAGGGTGATCGTGAGGGCCTTCCCGCCGTGGGTGACGGAGGACGGGATCAGGTAGGTGTCGTCCAGCCAGCGGCGCTCGCCGTTGCCGAGAGGCTGGTACCAGTCCGGGAGCCGGTGGCCGTTCACCCTGACCTCGACCTGTTGGTGTGCGGCCTTCTGGTCGGAGGTGCGGCGCAGCTCGACCCCCTTGTTGCCGGGGTCGACGGCGAGGACGAAGCCGACGGGGGCGTGGGTGGCGCGGGTCGTGGCCGTCAGATGGGCGGGGTCGCGCCGGTCTCCTTCGAAGACGGAGTCGAGGGTGGTGGCCGGCCCGGGGTCGGCCGAGGTGTAGTGGTGGGCGTTCTCGTCGCCGGGGTCGCCGATGCGCAGGCTGTCCGTGCGGTGGGCGCTCGGCCCGTCGGTGCCGTACCAGTAGGCGGTCGACGCGTAGTCGGCCTGCTTGTCGTTGACGGGGCCGTGTTCGATGGAGTACTCGATGGAGCGGGTGAACGGAACGGCGTCGTGGATCTGCAGCCGGTACGCGCCGGTGCAGTCGCGGTCGGCGGCGCACCCCGTGGAGGCGCCGAGGTGCGTCGGGTTGCCGTTGAACGGCTGGGTGTAGGTGTCGCGGTTGAAGTACCAGCCGCTCTGGTAGAAGTCCTCGGTTCCGGTGCCGTGGAGCTGCGGGGTGCGGGAGCCGTCGACGTGGACGCGCTCGTCGCCCTCCAGGTAGTTGCGGTTGGTCTCCCCGGTCATGGTGTGGCTGACGCCGACGAACTTGCCCCGGCCGTCGGCGCTCAGGAAGGGCCAGCTCTCCCCGTCGGTGGTGGGCCCGGCGTGGGACTGGGTCCGGAAGTAGCCCTCGGTCTTGTCCCGCACCGCGCGGGCGTGGGCGGCGGAGGGCGCGGAGGTGACGGCCGCGGTGCCCGTGGTGACAGCGGTGCCGGAGCCGTTGTACAGCTGGACCTCGGCGCTCCGGGCGAACGGCATCGGCCACCACGCCCTGAAGGCACGTGAGTCGGGGTCGATGCCGAACATCAGGGACCGGACGGGCGCCAGGGCGTGCCCGGACCCGAAGAACTCGCCCAGGGGTGAGTCGACGGTGCGGTGACCGTCGAAGGAGATGCGCAGGCGCAGACCCTGAAGGAGTTTCTGAGTCGCGGCGAGCCGGGCGCGCTGCTCGTCGTCGAGCGGGTAGCCGAAGGTGCGTTCACCCTGCCAGGTGGGCGCGGTGATGCGGTACGCGTGGTCCTGTTCGGAGGCGGGTGTGCCGACGTCGACCGTGTCGGTGCGGTGGGTCTGTCCCCCGGTCGCGCTGTCGGCCCAGTAGGTGAACTCGTTGTAGTCCAGGTCCGAGGACACGAAGACGTTCTTGACGGTGATACAGGACTTTCCGGCGGTCAGGGACGCGGGCAGGCGCACGCTCTGCTCGGCCCACAGTCCGCCGCCGAGGGGCTCGTTCGGGCTCCACCGGCCGGCGAGGCGGCCGTCCACGTACACGTCGGCGACCTGGTGGCCGATCCCCGGGTCCAGCCGGCGGGTGAGGGTGACTCCTTGGTTGGCGGGGTCCACGGCGACGGTGAACTCGCTGGAGCCTCCCGTGCCGAAGGCCCGTCCGTTGTCGGTCTCGGTGCGCGGGGTGACGTAGGACGCCTGGGGCAGCCGGATGTCGAGTGCGGTGAGCAGCCCAGGGGCGGTCACCTTCGCGAGGGTCTGGGTCTGTCCGGGGGCGAGGTCGAGGGTGCGTGCGGTGGTGCGGGCGCCGGGCAGCGCGGGCTTGGGGTCTTGTGTCCCGGCCGCCTTGAGTCGGTCGACGACGTCCTGGGCGGGGTCGGAGGGGTCGAAGGTGGTGACGCCGTCGGCGTCCGCGAAGGTGCGGTAGGAGACGTGGTAGAAGAGCGGGTTGTGCTCGGTGGTGATCCGCATGGACCGGCGGAAGGTCATGGGCACTTCGATGAGCACGCCGCCCGAGGAGGCGTCGGCGTCGGCCACGAGCGGCGCCGTGAACGGCGCGCCCAGCTTTCCGTCGACGACGTCCTGCAAGGGTGCGTGCACTACGGTCCGGCCGTCGAGTTCGACGGTGATGGTGCCGGTCCTGGACACGTCGCCGCCGTCGCGGGTGAACCAGATCGCCCCGATCTCGCCCGGCCCGCTGTGCTCGGCGATGACGCAGCCCTCGGTGGTCGTCCGCAGACAGGAGTACGTTCCGTCGAAGCCGTCGTCGTTGCCGCCGGAGCGGTCGAAGCCGGAGAACTGCTGGGTGCGGACACCGCTCGGCAGCTCGCCCAGCCGGTCGAGGTGCCGGTAGGTGTCCCATCCGACGGGGCCGTGGGTGCCCGGCGCGGTGTGCCGGGCCGCGGGGGCGTCGGCGGCGGTGGCCGTCGCCGCGCCGGGTGTGAGCGTGGCCGCGACGGCGACGGCCACCGCGGCCACCCGGCGTGCCCATGTCTCAGCCTTCATGGCGTCCTCTCATGGCGTCCCTTCCTGACAAGCGCCCGGTGGGCGCGGTGGCGTGCGCTGCGACGGCTTTGGTCAGCCGGTCTTGGAGCTCATGTCGAACTCGTCGTAGACCTGGGCGGCGTTCGCCTGGGTGATCTCCACGGTGCCCAGGGTCTGCTTCTTGGTGACCTTCCGGTGCTGCGAGAGGGCGTACGCGGCCTCGGCGGCCTCCTTGGCGCCGGTCGGGTAGACGAACGTGGTCAGCAGGTGGCCCTGCTGCACGGCGCGGATGCCGCCGTCGGGGATCGCCAGGCCGTCGATGCCGATGAACTTCATGCTGTCGGCCTTGCCGGCGCCGGCCGCCGCGCCGTAGGCGCCGATCGCCATGTCGTCGTTGTGGGCGTAGACGAGGTCGATCTTCGTGCCGCGGGCCAGCCACTGGTTCATGACCTGGATGGCGTTGGGCCGCGTCCACTTCGCCTCGCGCGACTCCACGATCTTGATGTCGTGTCCGGCGATGGCGTCGCGGAAGCCCTTGTCGCGGTCGATCTGCGGCTGGGCGGAGAGCACACCGCGCAGTTCGGCGACGTTGCCGCCGCTGGGGAGCGCCTTCACCGCGGCCTCGCCCGCCTTCTTGCCGATCTGGTAGTTGTCGCCGCCGATGAAGGCCGTGTAGCAGTCGGTGTTGACGGTGCGGTCCAGGATGATCACGGGGATGCCGGCCTTGCAGGCCTGCTCGACGGGCGGGGTGAGCGGGGCGGGCTCGTTGGGCGAGACGATCAGCAGGTCGACCTTCTGCTGGATGAAGCTCTGCACCTGGCTGACCTGCGTCGCGTTGTCCTGCTTGGCGTCGGTGATGGGCAGGAGCTTCAGGTTCTTGTGCTGCTTGACGTAGTACTGGAGCTGTTTGTTGAGCTGCTGGCGGTACGGCTCGGCGTTGTTGGACTGCGAGTAGCCGATGACGAACTGGCCGCTGTCACCCTTGTCGCCGCCGGTGCTGCTCGCGGTGTCCGTCTTGGAGGCGCAGCCGGAGGCGAGCGCCGCGACGCACAGGGCGGCGACGGCGGTGAGTGCTTTTCTGGTCATGCCCTACTTCTCCTCGGTCAAGCGGTCGGTGCGGGTGCGGTGGGTGAGGCGGCGGCGCAGTCCGCCCAGCAGGTCGGGGCGTTGCAGGACGACCGCGAAGACGACGATCGAGCCCTTGATGACCAGCTGCCAGTTGTCGCTGACGGCGTTCAGGCCGAGCACGTTGTCGAGCAGGGTGAGGATCAGCGCGCCGACGAACGTGCCGGCGATGGTGCCCTTGCCGCCGGCGAGGCTCGCCCCGCCGATGACGGCCGCGGCGATGGCGTCGAGTTCGTAGCCGTTGCCGGCCATGGGGTCGGCGGAGGCGCTGTACGCGGCGTCGATGGGCCCGGCGAACCCGGCGAGCATCCCGGACAGGGTGAACACGGCGACGACGACGAAGGTGACGTTGATGCCGGACAGGCGGGCGGCGGTGGGGTTGCCGCCGACGGCGTAGATGTGCCGCCCGAACCGGCTTCTGGACAGCACCAGATGGAAGACGACGCAGACCACGAAGAAGGCGAGCACGGGGAAGTAGATGCCGTCCGGGCCGAGAATGCCGACGAGGACGTTGTGCCCCGGGGTCCCCAGGCTCTGGAACGCCTCGGAGTTCGGCGTGAGTTTGCCGTCGGACCCGGCGACGGTGGTGCCGACGGAGGCGTTGTCGGAGAGCTGTCGGTCCAGGCCGCGGGCGATGGACAGCATGGCGAGCGTCATCACGAACGACTGGATGCGCAGCCAGGTGGTGCCCACGCCGTTGACGACTCCGAAGGCCGCGCCGATGAGCATGCACAGGGGGACGATCTGCCAGACCGGCATGTCGTGGTGGAAGAGCATCATCGCCGCGGCCATGGACGCGAACCCCATGAGGGAGCCGACGGACAGGTCGATCCCGGCGGTGATGATGACCAGGGTGACGCCGACGGCGAGGATGCCGCGCGAGGCGAAGTTGCCGATGGCGTTGGTGAGGTTGGTCTGGTCGAGGAAGATGTCGCCCTTGGTGGCGACGCCGACCGCGAAGATGAGGACCAGGCCGATATAGCTCTGCAACGACCCGAAGAGCGGCAGCAGCCGTCGCAACCGCCCGGGTGCGGCGGCGCCCGAGGTGTCCGGGGCGGCCTTGAGAACGCTCGTCATGAGCGGGGCTCCTTGGGGTGGAGTTCGTTGGAGTCGGTGTCGGGTGGGGCATCGGACGCGGTGCCGGATGGGGGGCGGGGCACGGCACCGGTTCCGGGGCCGTGGGCCCGTGGTACGCCGGCGGGTCCGGCCGCAGGCGCGGCGGCCACCGTGCGCCGGGCCATCGCCGCGGTGAGGATCGCCTCCTGGTCGGCGACCGGGCCGCGCGCCGGGTCCCGGTGGAACTCGCCGGTGAGGCGGCCCTCGCAGAGCACGAGGATCCGGTCGCACATGCCGATGAGTTCCGGCAGTTCCGAGGAGACGGCGAGGATGGCGGTGCCCTGGGCGGCGAGGCGGTCCATCAGGGCGTGGATCTGGGCCTTGGCGCCGATGTCGATGCCGCGGGTCGGCTCGTCCACGAGCAGCACACCCGGCCGGGTCAGAAGGCACTTGGCGAGCACGACCTTCTGCTGGTTGCCGCCGGACAGCAGCCCGACGGAGGTCTCCAGGCCGGGCGTGCGGACCGCGAGCGCGGTCATCTGCTCGCGTACGGCAGCGGTCTCGCGCCGGCGTCGTACCGTGCGCCACGGCGTCGCGAACCGGCGGAGCGCGGCGAGCGAGCTGTTGAAGCGGACCGTGTTGCCGAGCACCAGGCTCTGCGCCTTGCGGTCCTCCGCGACGAGCGCGAGGCCGCTGCGGATCGCGTGCCCGGGGCTGCGGGGCACGTAGCGGCGGCCGTCGAGCGTGAACTCGCCGCGGGCCGTTGTCCCGTACTGTCCGAAGACGGCTTGGAGCACCTCGCTGCGGCCGGCCCCCATGAGGCCGGCGATGCCGACGATCTCCCCGGGGGCCACGGTCAGGTCGACGCCGTGCACGGCGGGGCTCCCGTCCGGCGGCGTGACGGTCAGGCCGCGCACCGTCAGCCTCGGTGGCGTGCTCGGGGCCTGCTCCGGGCGGCGTGGATAGAGCTCGTCCAGCGGCCGTCCGACCATGAGGCGGACGAGTTCGGCACGGCTGGTGCGTGCCATGGCGCGGCGGCCCGTGCACGTGCCGTCGCGCAGCACGGTCACCGAGTCGGCGATCTCCTCCAGCTCCTCCAGGCGGTGCGAGATGTAGACGATGCCCACGCCGCGGGCGGTGAGGCCGCGGATCACCTCGTGCAGGCGGCGTACCTCCGCGTCCGCGAGCGCCGAGGTCGGCTCGTCCATCACCAGCAGCCGGACATCGAGACCGAGGGCCTTGGCGACCTCGATGAGCTGCTGCTCGGCGATCCGGCAGTGTTTGACGGCGCGCCGCGGCGGCACGTCGAGGCCGAGTCCGGCGAGCAGCTCGGCGGTGCGGGCCTCCATCTCCTTGCGGCGTACCGTGCCGCGGGCCGTGGTCGGTTCCCGGCCGAGGAACACGTTCTCCGCCACCGACAGCTCCGGCACCAGGTTGAGCTCCTGGTGGATCATGGCGATGCCGTGGCGTGCCGCGTCCCGGGGCGCGTGGATGGCGACCGGTTCGCCCCGGCACTCGATGGTCCCCTCGTAGTCGGCGTGCACGCCCGCGAGGATGTTCATCAGGGTCGACTTCCCGGCGCCGTTCTCGCCGAGCAGCGCGACGACCTCTCCCGCGTGCACCGTGAGATCGACGCCGTTCAGCGCTCTGACGCCCGGGAACGACTTGCCGATGCCCCGCATGGCGAGCAGGGGCGGCGACACCCTTCCGACCGTGGTCACAGGCACTCCTGAGCGATTTGAGACGAAACCGATTTCAGACGTATTTGAAGAGGAATGTCGAGCAGGGAAAGCCGAATGAAGGGCGGTGCGGGCCGGAGCGCGCGTTGGCCACTGAAATCCATTTCACGCGAAGGTAGGTTCTTGCCAGGGACGTGTCAAGACTGCGGGAGGCGACTACCGGGAGGTGTCGGGGACGGCCGGTGGCACGCCGACTGGCGGTGCGTTCACCGGTGCAACACGATGAAACGTGAAGGTGGAGGTGGTCTGTCCGTGTCTGCTGCGCGACACCCCTCGCGGGTGGCCGAGACTCCCGTCCTGCCGGAACGCGGTCCCGGCCCCGTGAAGGTCACCCTGACGGTCAACAGCACCGAGCACGCGCTGGAGATCGAACCACGGGTCAGCCTCCTGGACGCGCTGCGCGAGCGCCTTCATCTGACGGGCGCGAAGAAGGGGTGCGACCAGGGGACCTGCGGCGCGTGCACGGTCTGGGTCGACCAGCGCCGTACCCTGTCCTGCCTCACGCTGGCCATCACCTGCGAGGGGCGCGAGGTGACGACCGTCGGAGGCCTGGCCGAGGACGGCGAACCGCACCCCATCAACAACCTGCCGCTCACCCGGATCGAGGACCGGCCCGACGGCGGCCTGTACATCGGCGCCCTGGCCCGCATGAGCGACGTGGCCGAGGCGCCCATGGTGCGGGAGAGGTTCCCGCTGGTCCGCGAAGCCCTCGTGCTCGGCGCCTTCGCGCAGTTGCGCAACATGGCCGGCACGGGCGGCAACATGGTGCAGCGCACCCGCTGCGCCTCCTTCCGCGACGCCGCCTCGCCGCGCAACAAGCGTGAACCGGGCAGCGGTTGCGGTGCCCTGGACGGCTTCAACCGCGGTCACGCCGTCCTCGGGGTCAGCGACCACTGCATCGCCACCCACCCCTCCGACGTCGCCGTACCGCTGACGACCCTGGATGCCCGCGTCCACACCGAGGGGCCTCGCGGCCGGCGCGTGTACGCCCTCGACGACTTCTTCCCCGAGCCCGGCGACACCCCGCATCTGGAGCATCCGATCGAGCACGGCGAGCTGGTCGTCGGCATCGAGGTCCCCGGCATGCCGGCGGCCCGTACGTCGCTCTGCCTCAAGGTGCGCGACCGCGAGTCCTACGAGTTCGCCCTGGCCTCCGTCGCGGCCGTGGTGCCCATGAACGACGGCGTGATCGGTGACGTACGGCCGGCCCTGGGCGACGTGGCCACCACGCCCTGGCGGGCCCGCCGCGCGGAGAAGATCCCGCGGGGAGCGCCCGCCGGGCGCGAGGTCTTCGAGCGGGCCGCCCGCGAGGAACTGCTGCCCGCCCGCACCACGCCGCTCAACGCCTTCAAGGTCGAGTTGGCCCGGCGGACCATGGTCCGCGCCCTGGAGGACCTGCTCTGACACACCGGATCACACCGCTTCACACCGGTTCACACCCCTTCACACCGCTTCACACCGGGGTGAAGGGTCACTCCGGGCGAGACGGAAGGGACGACCGCACCGGACCTCGAGAACAGTGGGACGATCATGAGCGAGTCGACAGGCGGCACCCGCCGGACGGGTGGCTCCGCGCAGGGCACGACGGGCCCGGCGTCTGTCCTGGTCGATGACCAGGGCATGGTCGTCGAGTGGAGTCCGGCCGCCGAACGCCTGCTGGGCTATCCCGCGCGGCGGATCGTCGGCCGGCCGGCCAAGGAACTGCTGGTCACGGATGCGCCGGGAGACGGAGCGGCCTCCGACGTCGTGCTCCGCCACCACGACGGGCACCACGTCGGCTGCCGGGTGCGGGTGCGTGCCGGACAGCGGGGTCGGGCCACGGCCTGCTGGAGGGTCGACGTGTTCCCGAGCGGGGCGTACGACGCGTCCACGTCCGCCGTCGACCGGGCGCTGCTCGAGGCGTTGTTCACCCGTTCTCCTATCGGCCTGTTCCTCCTGGACCCTCAGTTGCGTCTGATGCGGTACAACGGCGTGGCGGAAGGCATGCAGGGCGTCCGGGTGACCGAGGGGCTGGGGCTGCGGCCCACCGAGGTGTGGCCCGACTTCAACGCCGAGCTGGCCGAGCGGGTGATGACTGAGGTCCTGGAGAGCGGCGAGCCGGTCCTCTCCTTCGAAAAGCGCGGTCGTCCGCCCGGTGACCCCGGCCGTGAGCACGTCTACGAGGCGTCCGCGTTCCGTCTGGAGGACCCGGACGGCCGTGTCCTCGGGGTGGCCGACGTGGTGGTCGACATCACCGAGCGGCACCGGGCCCGGGAGCGGCTCGCTCTGGTCGCCGAGGCCGGTTCCCGGATCGGGACCACCCTCGGTGCGCTGGACACCGCGGCGGAACTGGCCGATGTGACGGTGCCGCGGCTGGCCGACAGTACGACGGTGGATCTCATCGAGCCGGTGCTGTCCGGCGAGGATGTGCCCGCCGGGCCGGGCACGGCGGGCTGGGCCCTGCGGCGCGCCGCGTCGCGGTCCCTCCGCGGCGACGGTCGTTCCGGTGCGTACGGGATCGGTGAGGTCAGCACCATGCCCGGCGATGCGCCGGCCGCCCAGGTCCTGACCGATCATGAACCGCGTCTGGTGCATGTGGTCGGGGAGGACGACGCGTGGCTGCGGAGCGACCCGGTCCGCGGCCGGCGGATGCGCGAGGAGGGGGTCCACTCGCTCATGGCGGTCCCGCTGCTGGTGCGCGACCGCGCGCTGGGCCTCGTCACGTTCTACCGGTGGACCGCACGCGGCGCGTTCGAGGACGACGACCTCACCCTGGCCCAGGACCTCGCCGCCCGCGCCGCCGTCGCCCTGGACAACGCCCGCCGGTATGTGCGTGAACGCAACACCGTGCTGTCGCTGCAACGCGGTCTGCTCCCACGGGACCTCCCCGCCGCGGACGCGGTACGGGCGGCACACCACTGGGTGCACTCGGGCGCGGGCGGCGACTGGACCGATGTCATCACCCTTCCGGGAGCCCGTGTGGCCCTCGTGGCGGGCAGCACCCCCGGCCGCGGTGTGCGCACCGCGGCGACGATGGGGCGGCTGCGCACGGCCGTGCACACGCTGGCCGCCCTCGATCTGGCACCGGACGAGCTCATGGCCCGCCTGGAGGACCTGGTCCGGCAGATGGACATCGAGACCGCCGACCCGGACAGCGGCAGCCCCGTCGGCGCCACCTGCCTCTACCTGGTCTACGACCCCGTCACCTGCCGCTGCACCGGTTCCGCCGCCGGTGCCGCGGGCCTGGCCGTGGTGGCTCCGGACGGCACCGTGGCCTTCCCCGACGTCCCTGCCGGGCCACCGCTCGGCCGGCCCGGACCTCCGCTGACGAAGACCACCCTGACGCCGGCCGAGGGGAGCCGGCTGGTCCTCTTCACCCCGGGGCTGCTCCAGGCGTTCCCGGACGAGACCGGTCGCGCCGCGCTCGCGCGCGTGCTGGCCGCGTCCCCCCTGTCCCCGCAGGACCTGTGCCTGAAGGTCACGGAGGAACTGGTTCCCGCCGATCCGCCGGACGACGCGGCGGTCCTGGTCGGCTGCACGCGGCCGCTCGATCCCGCGCGCGTCGCCACCTGGGTGCTGCCCGCCGACCCGGCGGCCGTCGCCACCGCCCGCTCGCTCACCGCCCGCCAATTGCGCACCTGGGCCATGGACGACGAGCTGTTCTCCACGGAGCTGATCGTCAGCGAACTCGTCACCAACGCCATCCGCTACGCCGCGCCGCCCGTGCGACTGCGTCTGATCTGCGACCGGACGCTGAGCGTCGAGGTCTCCGACGGGAGCAGCGCCGCGCCGTACCTGCGGCACGCCCGCACGACCGACGAGGGCGGCCGCGGTCTGCTGCTGGTCTCGCAGTTCGCGCAGCGCTGGGGAAGCCGCTTCGAGGACCAGGGCAAGACCATCTGGGCCGAGGAGCCCCTCACCTCGGCGGCATGACCGGCATGACCGGCACCTGCGATGCCGCGCAGTTCGCGTCGCGACTCTGGACAATCTCCCTATATAGCCGTAAATCGTAAATCGGGGCACTGGCATGCCGAGGGAGGATGTCTCATGATCACCGAACTCGCCGTGGAGCGCGTCGAATTCGCCTGCGGTCACTGCTGGCACAAGTGGAGCGTCGACTACGACGTGCAGCACGACCGCGACGAGCAGGGCGACGAGTGGGAGTACTTCATCCGCGACGGGCAGGGCGTGCCGTCGCCCTACGACCCGCGGGGCGCTCCCCCGTGCCCGCTGTGCGGCCGGCACTGGGTGGGCCGCCTGGTCGCCCGCCGGCCGGTGCCCCTCGCCCGGGAGACGGCCGACGCCCCGCGCTACAAGATCGCCCCGCTCGCGGAGCACCGCCCCGACCGGCACACGGCGCCGCCCCTGGAGGCGCACGCCCACGCACAGCCGCGGCAGGACCTGGACCGTTCCGTGTGAGGGGCGCCCCAGGACGAGCGAGACCGGACCGGCGAGAGGACAATCGACGGTGTCGGCGACACGGCAGCAGCAGGAGACGGAGAGACGATCATGGCTCTGTTCCTGGCGTCGCACTGGGAGAACGGCTGGGCCGTGATGGAGGTTAGGGGGGTACTGGACACCACCACCGCCGAGGAGCTCCGCGACTTCGTGGCCGCCGTGACCGCGAAGCACAAGCACCTGCTCAATCTGATCGCGGACCTCTCCGAGCTGACGTACACGGACGCGGACGCGCTGAGCCCTCTCGCGACCGCCCACACGATGCTGGAACGCGACGGCGGGGAGCTGCGCCTGGTCTGTCCCGAAGGCCGGGTGGAGCGGGTCCTTCAAGCCAGCGGGCTCGCCCGGGTCCTGCCCGTCTACCCCTCCCTCGACGCGGCCCTCGCGGCCGGACGACCGACCGGGGGCGAGGGGAAACGGGACCCCGCTCGGTGATCGCCCGCCGCGCGCCGTCGGGCGGGCGGGCGGCGGGCGTCGGGCCGCGCGCCGTCGGGCGGCGGGCGGCGGGCGTCGGTATCGGCGTCCGGGGCATCGGCGGCCGGGGCGGGCGTAGGCGTCCGGGGCATCGGCGGCCGGGGCGGGCGTAGGCGTCCGGGGTACCGGTGTCCCTGGGTACCGGTGTCCGCGGTGGGTACCGGTGTCCGCGGTCTGTACCGGTGTCCGGCGCTCGGGCCGGACACCGACACCACTCAGATCATTCCGGTGACGGGGCGGTGCGCCCCAGGTGCCGGGCGAAGAACCGGACCGCGCTGTCGCTCTCGAACCTGGGCAGTTCCTTGTGCCTGCCCGCGTTGACGTGCAACGTCTTCTCCCGCGAGGCGAAGGCGTCGAACAGCGCCAGACCGGACTCGCGCGGGATGTGCTCGTCGTCCCACTGGAGCATGAACTCGATCGGTACGGTGATCCGCTTCGCCGTCTCGGCCAGGGCATCGGGCCAGTGGAGACCGAAGACCGCGGCGGTGATCCTGGGATCGGCCGCCACGAACGGCACGCCGATCGCCGTGGCCATGTTCAGCCCGAAGTAGCCGACCGGCCCTTTTGCGCCGATCTCCGGCAGTTCCTGGAGGGCGTCCAGGGTCGCCCGCCACTCGGGTACGGCGCGCTCGGCCAGGTGGGCGTTGTAGCGGACGACGATCGGGCCCTCCGGCTCGCCCGCCTCCCTCGCCCGGTACAGCGCGGCGATCTCCTGCTCGTCGTACGGCGTGCGCGGCCGGTCGCCGTGACCGGGCGCGTCGATGACGGCGACATGGAAACCGCAGCCGGTCACCAGGCTGTGGGCTCGGCCCGTCATGGCCGGCCACCTCTTGTGAGTACCGCCTCCGTGGCCCATCAGCACCAGAGGCGCGCGATCGGGGCGGGACGCGGGCGACCAGAGCACGCCGGGGATCTCGCCCACGGTGAAGTCGCGTTCGAGGACGCCGTTCGCCGACGTCTGGGCGGTGAAGTGCACGGAATGCATGGGTTGTTGCCTTTCGGGAGTGCCTTCTCGAGGCGCTCCCGGCGGACACCTGTGTCAATCGCCCGACCGTGGGGAAGGAGGGAGCACCCACATCGTTACAGCGTTCATGGGTCTCACCTCCTCGTGCGGTGTCACGGTCGCCCGGAGGCTATCGCCCGAGCGTCGTCCCGCCCAACTCTTTTTCCCGACCCGGCAACGCGCACGCCCAGGTGGTCAGGCGTGGTCACCCGGCCCGGGGAGCCCGCTCGGCACCACGGTCCGCGGGGCGGCACGGAAGATCTCGGCCACCGCGATGTTGGCGACCGTCACCACCGCCACGGCACCCGCCGCGACGGGGTGACCCACTCCGTACAGGGCGGCGGCGCCGGCGCCGAACACCAGCGCCTTCACCGCCAGGACGAGCGGAAGCCGGGGCCGCAGCGGCGCCCGGGGAGCGGCGAACAACCCCCAGACCACCGCGGCCAGCAGGGGTGTTCCCACGCCGAGCAGGATCCGCGGGGCGCCCTCATGACCGGCACCGAATCCCCACCAGCCCAGAGAGCCGAGCGCCGCCAGCTCGAGCAGAAACGCCAGGGCTTCGTTGGCGGCGTACCAGGGCCGCGCACCGAGTCCGGCCGCATCAGTCATGTGTCCGGTCCCCCGCCATCCGATCCCTCCCGCTCCCCCTGCGGGCCCAGCATGACACGCCCGGGCTCGCGCACCATGAACACGTCCACGGGGTCCTCGGTCTCGACGGTGAACCCGTGCCGCTCGTACAGCCGTCGGGCGGGACTGCCCTGGAGCACGTTCAACCGGACGTGGATGCCGCCGCTGTCGCACCGCTGGAGCAGCTCGCGCAGCACGCCCGTGCCGATGCCGCTGCCCTGAAGACGCGCTGCCAGGTAGAAGTGCTCCAGCCAGTGGGCGCCCCGGTCCGGTCGCAGCGCCACACAGCCGGCGAACGAGCCGCCCACCTCGATCACCCAGGTGTGGGCGGGGTCGAATCCGTCCCGCAGCCGCTGACGTACGCGCCGCGCGTCGTACCGGCCGAGCCGTTCCAGGTCCGCCCGCAGCACCACGGCCCGCAACTCGGCCACCGCCTCGACGTCCGACACCGATGCCGGCCGAAGGCCCCAGTCCACCATGATCGCCAGGCTACCGCGCCGGGTTCACGCGCGGCAGCCGTCAGGAGCCGGTGGCGGCGGTGTGGAAGTAGTGGCCCTTGTCGAGGTCTTCGACGAGGCCGGGGCGGGTCGGCCGCCAGTCCAGCAGTTCGCGGGTGAGAGTGCTCGACGCCGGGCAGTCGAGTCCGAGGAAGCCGCCCAGCCAGGCGAAGTGCTCGGCCGCGGCTTCGGGGGCCACCGAGGTCACCGGCACGCCCAGGTGTCGGCCGATCACCTCGGCGACGTCGCGCAGCGCGACGCCCTCCTCGGCGGTGCCGTGCAGCACCGAGCCCGCCGGGGCCTTCTCGACCGCCAGGCGGAACAGCCGGGCGGCGTCGAGGCGGTGGACGGCCGGCCAGCGGTTGGCGCCGTCCCCGATGTAGCCGGAGACCCCCTTGGCCCGGGCGACGGCGACCAGGGACGCCATGAACCCGTTGTCCCCCTCGCCGTGGCAGGTCGGAGACAGCCGCACCACGGAGGATCGCACGCCCCGAGAGGCGAGTGCGATCACCGCCGCGGCGGTGGTCGCGCGGATGGAGACCGGTGAGCCGTCGGCCGTGGCCATGTCCCGCTCGGTCGCCACCTGCCCCGGCTTGAGGCCGGCGAGCCCGGAGGCGAGGACGAAGGGGCGGCCGGTGCCGGCCAGCGCGTCGCCGAGGGCGTCGACGGCGCGGCGGTCCGCGTGGGCGGCGCCCGCGAAGTCGCCGCCGAAGGCGATGTCGTGCTTGAAGGCGAGGTGGACCACGCCGTCCGACGCGGCGGCGGTGGCGCCCAGGACGTCGAGGTCGTCGACGGTGCCGCGGACCACGTCCGCCCCGGCGGCGGTGAGGGCGGCGGCGGAGGCGTCGGAGCGGGCGAGCCCGGTGACCTGGTGGCCCGCGTCGATGAGTTCGGGAACGAGGGCGGAGCCGATCCAGCCGGACGCCCCGGTCACGAAGATGCGCATGGGAGGTTCCCCAGACTGTTGATGTCAGTGACTGTCATCGACAGTAGCACCCGATGTCAGTGACTGCCATCGCGTAGGATCTGCCCATGAGCAGATGGGAGCCGAACGCACGCGGACGCCTGGCGGAGGCGGCGTTGGAGCTCTACAGCGAGCGCGGCTACGAGCAGACCACGGTGGCGGAGATCGCCAGGCGCGCCGGCCTCACCGAGCGGACCTTCTTCCGGCACTACGCGGACAAGCGCGAGGTGCTGTTCGGCGGCTCGGAGGTGTTGCAGGAGCTGTTCGTGAACTCGGTCGCCGAGGCGCCCGGGTCCGCCGCGCCGATCGACGCGATCGCGGCGGGGCTCGAGGCGGTCTCCACGGTGTTCGCCGGGCGCCGCGAGCAGTCCTGTCAGCGGCAGGCCGTCATCGCGGGCAACGCGGAACTCCAGGAGCGCGAGCTGATCAAGCTCGCCTCGCTGGCGGCGGCGCTCGCCGGCGCCCTGCGCGGGCGCGGTGTCACGGAACCGGCCGCGAGCCTGACCGCCGAGGCGGGTGTCGCCGTCTTCAAGGTCGGCTTCGAGCGCTGGATCGCTCCGGCCGAGGAACGCGAGATGGCGTCTTTGATGCGGGAGTCGCTGGACGAACTCCGGGCCGTGGCCACGGGCGGACGCGCGTAGCCGGCCCGTCGGCGGACGCCGGTCGGCCTGCGGGCACTCGTCGCGGACGCGGTGCGCACTCAGACAGGCGGCCGGCACGAACGGGGCGCTTGCACGGACGCGGCGCCTGCACGGACCGGGCGCTTGCACGGACGCGGCACTTGCACGATGCGCCGCGCGCGACGGCGAGTGCAGCGACGACGGCGCCGAGGGCGAACCGTCCGAGGGACGAGGGTCCGACCAAGGATCCGACGGAGAGGTCCAGGTCTGAACCACGTACCTCAAGAGATGAACGAGTCAGCCGGGCCGTCGGGTTGAGGGTTCGCAGAAGTTGAAGGCCGGTCGGGCGACTGCTCCCCGGGGGTCACGCCCGGCAACGCCGTCCAGGCATGAGCCGGCGGGTCTCGATGCTCTCGCGTTCAGTTGTTGACGGTGGACAGCAGGGGGAGTACAAACCGGTGAGAGCGCTCTCAGGTACTGCCGCCCCTCCTCCCCCACAGGCCCTCGGCTCTGGAGACCTCATGCCGACATCGTCCTGCGCGCCGACACCGAGACCGCCGGCCGGCACCGCGCGTTCCCGAACGGCCCTCTGCCTCGTCCTCGCCCTGTTCGCCGCGTGCTTCCTCGCGCTGACACAGTCGTCCGCGCGGGCCGCCGATCTCCTGCTCTCCCGCGGCCGGCCCGTGACCGCGTCCTCGACCGAGAGCGCGGCCTTCCCGGCCGCCGCGGCGGTCGACGGCGATCCGGGCACGCGCTGGTCCTCCGCCTTCGCCGACCCCCAGTGGCTCCAGGTGGACCTCGGCTCCGTCCAGCAGCTCACCCACGTCACCCTGACGTGGGAAGCCGCCTACGCCACCGCCTACCAGATCCAGACCTCCACCGACGCGCGGAACTGGACGACGGTGTACTCCACCACGACCTCCACCGGCGGCACCCAGACCCTGAACGTCAGCGGAAGCGGCCGGTACGTCCGCGTCCACGGCACCGCACGGGCCACTCCGTACGGCTACTCCCTGTGGGAGTTCGAGGTGTACGGGCCCGGCGGCAGCACCCCGCCGGCGGACGACTTCTGGGGCAGCACCGGCGACATCCCGCCCGCGCACAACGTCGTCGAGGTGAAGATCCTCAACCGCACGAACGGCAAGTACCCGGACAGCCAGGTGTACTGGAGCTTCAACGGGCAGGTCCACTCCATCGCGGAGCAGCCCTATCTCGACATGCCGGCGAACTCCGCGGGGCGGATGTACTTCCACCTCGGCTCACCGGACAGCCCCTACTACGACTTCATCGAGTTCACCGTCGGCGACAACGTCTTCAACGGCAACACCACACGTGTCGACGCGTTCGGCCTCAAGCTCGCCATGCGCCTGCACTCCAAGGACGGCTACGACGTGGAGGTCGGCGAGAACCGGCAGACCTTCGCCGAGGACCGTGCCACCACCTTCCAGCGTTTCACGGACGCGGTGCCGGCCCCGTTCAAGGTCCTGGCCCAGACGCAGGCGCCCTACCGCATCATCGCTCCCGGCAGTGACCCGAGCTTCCGCTCCGGCGGCGCCAACGCGAACTACTTCACCGCCTACGCCCAGTCCGTCGGTGTCGACGCGGCCACCTCCGACATCTTCGGGTGCGCCGCCTCCCTGGCGGGCAACCCCGCCATGTGCGCCGCCCTCAACCGCCACGTGGCCACGCTGCCGGCCTCCCAGCAGAGTGACCCCGGCCAGTACTACAAGGCGGCACCGGCGAACTACTACGCCGAGTTCTGGCACGACAACGCCATCAACCGCCTGGCCTACGGCTTCCCGTACGACGATGTGGCGGGCCAGTCCTCGTTCATCTCCCACGGCTCCCCCCAGTGGCTGCTGGTGGCAGTCGGCTGGTAGAGCGGCCTGCACGCACCTGGCTGCGCGGCCTGTCCGTCCAGGCTGCGCAGCCCGTCCGTCCCGGCTGAGCGGCATGCGCGGCAGGCACGGCAGGCACGCGGACATCGTCCGTGAACTGACGGACGGCGCTGTGGGGATGAACGAGAACCATCACAGCATGGCGCGGGGGTGATGCGGCGTGGCGGGAGAACCACCGCAGCCGGCTGGAGCGTATGGGCCCGGGAAGCCGGCCGGGGCGCGTAACGGCCGACCGAACGGCCCGGCACCGTGCCGGTGCGTGTCGGCGATGACGCGCACCACGGCATGATGCGGCGTCACCTGGTCCCTTCCACCAGGCCACCAGGACGCCGGCCGCGTGTTTCACCGGGCCCAGGAGGTTGGTGCCGGTCGGCGTCACAGGGCGGCGGATGTCGTACTCCGGAAGCGGTCTCGGGCCCGCGGCGTGCGAAGAGGATGCCTCCGAGCCTGCTCTCGGCCGAGGTGAGGGTCGTCTGCGCCTCGACCGCGAAGCCGGCATCGACCAGCCGGGCGGCCACGTCACCGGGCTGCCGGAGATGGACGTGGACGTTCATCGGGTGGCCGCCGTAGCCCTGGGTCTTCAGCCGCGTCCCGTCGCCGACGTGAAAGCCGAGCAGCAGCGGGCCACCGGGCCGCACCACGCGCCGGAAGTGCGTGAAGACAGCGTCGATCGCGTCGTCGGGCACATGGATCAGCGAGTACCAGGCGACCAGGCCCGCCAACGAGGCGTCGGCGAGGTCGAGGTCCGTCATGGAACCGACCTCGAACCGCAGGCCGGGATGCTCGCGCCGGGCCGTCGCGACCATCGCGGGCGACAGATCGATCCCGAACGCGTCCACGCCCAGATCCCGCAGGCAGGCGGTGATTCTTCCCGGCCCGCACCCGACGTCCGCGACCGGTCCCCCGCCCGTGGCGTGCACCAGTTCGGCGAACAGCGTCAACAGCGCGCGCTCGTAGGGGGTTTCGTCCAGGAGGTCGCGGACCTGGTCCGCATAACTCGTGGCGACGGTGTCGTAGGACGTCCGGGTGTCGGCCAGCCAGTCCTCGGTGCTCATGGGTGGACACGGTAGTCCAGGGGCGTCCAGGGGCGTGCGGACGGCGGGTGCCCGGTCGTCCGCGCACCGGCATCCGGCAGCGCCATCAGGGATTGAACGTTTCAAAATTTCTGGCCGGCTTCCGGTTCCAGCGCCGCCTCGCACGTCAGCGCGTCCGGGCGCCACGAGGCAACTCCCATGCCGACCGCGGCTCATTGACGCACGACAGGCCGAACACGTCGGCTACCGATCAGTTCTTGTGAGAAGCCTTGACGCCCCAAGTGCCCGCACCTACCGTCTCCCCGCAGCGACTTTAACGATTCAAAACCTTCAGGCGATTTAGGCATTGCTGCCCACCGAAGGGAGCCCAGCACCTTGCCCGCACAGCGCGTCCCCGCGACTCCGTCCCGCCGTCAGATCGTGTTCGCGGCGTCGGCCGCCGCGGCCGTCACCGCCCTGCCCTCCCCCATGGATGCGTCCGCCCACGCGGCGCCGGCAGAGACCTCCGCCGCGGCCACCGCCCCGGCGGCCCCGGAGGGTGGGGGGAGAGCGGGGTCGGAGCCGGCCCTCAGCCCCTTCCCGCTCTCCGAGGTGCGTCTGCTCGACAGCCCCTTCCTGGCGAACATGCGCCGCACCTGCGCCTACCTGCTCTTCGTCGACACCGACCGGCTGCTGCACACGTTCCGCACCAACGTCGGCCTGCCCTCCTCGGCGGAGCCCTGCGGCGGTTGGGAGGCGCCGAACGTGCAGTTGCGCGGGCACACCACCGGCCATCTGCTCAGCGCCCTGGCCCAGGCGCACGCCAACACCGGTGACACCGCCTACGCCGAAAAGGGCCGCGCCCTGGTCTCCGCGCTGGCGCGGTGTCAGCAGGCCGCGCCCTCGGCGGGATTCCACCGCGGCTACCTGTCCGCCTTCCCGGAGTCGGTCTTCGACCAGTTGGAGGCGGGCGGCAAGCCCTGGGCGCCGTACTACACCCTGCACAAGATCATGGCCGGGCTGCTGGACCAGTACCGCCTGAGCGGCAACCGTGAGGCGCTGGACGTCCTGCTGGAGATGGCGGCCTGGGTGGACGCGCGGACCGCGCCGCTCTCCCACGAGCGGATGCAGACCGTGCTGAAGGTCGAGTTCGGCGGCATGAACGACGTACTCACCCGGCTCTACCAGGTCACCGGGGACAGCGCCCATCTGCGCACCGCCCAGCGCTTCGACCACGAGGACCTGTACACGCCGCTGGCCGCCGGCCGCGACGAACTCGCCGGCCGGCACGCCAACACCGAGATCGCCAAGGTGGTCGGCGCCGTACCGGGCTACGAGGCCACCGGCGACCCGAAGTACCTGGCCGTCGCCGACACCTTCTGGACCGCGGTCGTCCGGCACCACTCGTACGCCATCGGCGGCAACTCCGACAAGGAGCTCTTCGGCCCGCCGGACGAGATCGTCAGCCGGCTCTCCGAGGTGACCTGCGAGAACTGCAACAGCTACAACATGCTCAAGCTGGGGCGGCAGCTCTTCCTGCACCGGCCGCAGCGCGCCGAGTACATGGACCACTACGAGTGGACCCTCTACAACCAGATGCTCGGCGAGCAGGACCCGAACTCCGCGCACGGATTCGTCACGTACTACACCGGGCTGTGGGCGGGCTCCGAGCGGCAGCCCAAGGGCGGCCTGGGCGCCGCGCCCGGAAGCTACAGCGGCGACTACGACAACTTCTCCTGCGACCACGGCACCGGGCTGGAGACGCACACGAAGTTCGCCGACAGCATCTACTTCCGCTCCGGCGCGCCGCAGTCACCGCCGGCCCTGTACGTGAACCTGTTCATTCCCTCGGAAGTCCGCTGGGAGAGCGAAGAGGTGACGCTCCGCCAGGAAACCGAATATCCGGCCGGTGACCGGACGCGCCTGACCGTCACCGAAGGCACCGCACGCTTCGCCCTGAAGATCCGGATCCCGTCCTGGGTGGCCGACACCGGCCATCCCGCCGGTCTCGAGGTCAACGGCCGCCGGACCCTCACGCCCCTGAAGCCCGGCACCTACGCCACCGTGGAGCGGCTGTGGCGCACCGGTGACACCATCGAACTGGTCCTGCCCCGCAGGCCCGTGTGGCGCCCCGCGCCCGACAATCCGCAGGTGGCGTCGGTGTCCCTGGGACCCCTGGTCCTGGCCGGCCAGTACGGTGACACCGCTCTGGCCACGATCCCCACCATCCAGCCCCACACCCTGCGGGCGGCCGACGGCAGGCCCACCGAGTTCACCGCCGTCGCGGACGGCCGCGAGGTCGCACTGCGTCCGTTCCACGAGGTCCACCACCAGCGGTACAACGTGTACTGGGCGATCACCCCGCCGCCCAGCCGCGAACGGGACGTCGCCCGCTACCCCTTGCGGGAGGGCAGCGGCACGACGGCCGCCGACACCACCGGCGACTTCGCCGACGCCACGCTCGCCGGCGGCGCCGTCTGGACCCACGACGGCGAGGACACCGCGGTGTCGTTCGACGGCGTCGGCGGCCACCTCGTGCTGCCGTCCGGGCTGCTGAGCGGCCTGGACGAGCTGACCGTCGGTGTACGGGTGCGGATCGACGGCCTCGCCGCGTCCGCCCGGGTCTTCGACCTCGGCTACCACAAGGAGACCTACCTCTTCCTCGCCGCGACCACCGGGGCCGGGCACGCCCGCGCCGCGCTGAGGATCGCCGGCATGGAGGCGGAGGACGTCGTGGACGCCGCCTCGCCGCTGCCCGTCGGCCGGTGGATCCATGTGGCGCTGACGCTGGGCGGCGGCACCGGTGTGCTGTACGTGGACGGCGTGGAGGCCGGCCGCAACACCGCCATGGTCAGCGGTCCGCTGCTGCTCGGCGCGACCACCCGGAACTACCTGGGCCGGTCGCAGAACACGACCCATCCCTACCTGCACGGAGCCGTGCGCGACTTCCGGCTGCACAACCGCGCGCTGAGCGCCACGGAGGTGGCGCGGCTCGCCTCCGGCTGAGCCACGCCCGCCGCCCGACTCCCCCGGCTCCCGCTTCGACCGCTCCCGAACTCCCCGACTCCTCCGCTCTCGACGGCCCGGCGGGCCGTCCGTCATGCGCCCGCCGCGCCCAGCCACCGTCACAGAAAGGCGCCTCCATGCCCGCACCACAGTCCGACTCCCCGCTGCCCAGACGTACCTTCGTCGTCGCGGCCGGCCTCGCCGGAGGCGTGCTCGCGACGGGACTGCCCGCGGTCGCCCGGGCGGCGGACGCTCCCGCCTCCGCGTCGGCGGCCCCGGGCGCCCGGGGCGGATACTCCGCGTCCGGCTTCGCCGACCCCGCCAAGGACAGCCGGCCCACCGTCTACTGGTACTGGAACGGTCCCGTCACGCCCGACCTGGTGGACCGTCAGATGGCCGATCTGCGCGCCAAGGGCATGTACGAGGTCGTCCTGTTCTCCTTCGACAACGCCGAGATGCAGCCGGCCTTCTTCACGGAGGAGTGGTTCGACATCGTCGGCCATGTCCTGCGTACCGCCGAGCGCACGGGCATGCGGGTGTGGCTGTTCAACGACGACCACTTCCCGAGCGGCCGGGCAGGCGAGTACATCGTCAAGGGAGGCACGGTCGGCTCCCGCACCTACCGGCCCCGGCCCGAGCTGCGGCTGAAGGCCCTGTGGCGGTCGACCACCGTGGTCGAGGGACCGGCCACCCTGGACCTGCGGCGCAGCACCGGAGTGGGCGTGGACGCGGGCCGGCTCGTCGCGGACGCCGGAGTGCTGGGCGGCGCGGCCGTGCTGCGCGCCGGCGCGAGCTGGACCGACGTGACCGTCAGCGGCAGCGCGAAGGCCGACCACACCGCCGCCGGACTCGTCGTCCGCGCCGCCGCCGACGGTCTGGAGGGGTACGCGGTCGGTTTCGACCAGACCGGCGTGGTCACCGTGCTCCGTCTGGCCCGGGACTCCGAGCCGGTGGAGCTGCTGCGCAGCACCCGCACCGACGGTTTCAACAAGACGAAGTTCCACACGCTGGCCGTCACGGTGCGCGGCAGCGGCCTGTCCGTCACGCTGGACGGGCGGGACAAGGGCTCCGTGACCGACGACCGGTACGCCTCGGGGAGCGTCGGTGTGCGCGCGGTCGGGGACGAGCGGGGCCTGTGGGACAGCCTGACCGTCACCGCGGCCGACGGCAGCACCCTGTACACGTCGGCCTTCGACACCCCGGACGCCGCCGGGGACTTCCCCGAGCGTGGCGCGCTCGCCGCCGAGGCGGCTGCCGCCGCGGCCCGGCCCGCGGGGTCCGCCGACGCCGCCGGCGTCGTCGACCTGACGAGCCGGCTCACGGGGGACGCCACCTGGCAGGTCCCCGCGGGCCGCTGGCAGGTCGACCTGTTCGGCGGGGTCCCGCTCGTCGACGACAGCCAGGGCTACAGCCGCAGTTACGTGGATCTGCTCGACGACGAACCCGTCGAGCTGTTCCTCGACATCGTGCCCGGCGAGTACCACCGCCGCTTCGGCCGGTACTTCGGCACCGTCATACCCGGCTTCTGGGACGACGAGCCGTTCTTCGCCTCCGCCGAGGCCCACTTCAAGCGGCTGCCGTGGTCACCCACGCTGGACCGGGCGCTGCGTGACGTGGGGGTCACGCCAGGAGTGGCGTACGCGAGTGCCTTCGACGACCTGGGACGGCCGGGCCGCATCGCCCGCGGCCACTACTGGCAGGCCGTGTCCGACCGGTTCGCCCGGTACTTCGAGCGGCAGGCCGGCTGGTGCGAGGAGCGCGGGGTCGCCCTGATCACCAACCCCCTGTACGACGAGACGGCGCCTGCCAAGCGGATCCCGTCGACCGGGGACCTGCACAAGGTCAACCAGTGGGCGCAGGTGCCCGGCGGCGACATCATCACCGCCGAGTACGTGGCCGGGGAGCAGACCATGCTGCCCCGGAACCCGGTGTCGGTCGCCCACCAGATGGGCCGCGACCGGGCCCTGATGGAGATGTTCGGGAACATGGGCTGGCAGGTCACGCCCTCGTTCGTGCACGCGACGGTCGGCGCGCAGGCCGCCCGCGGGGTCAACCTGACGGTGCTGCACGCCCTGTGGACCGACGAGACACGGGTGTACTTCCCGCCGCCGTTCGGTCCCCGAGCGCCCTGGTGGTGGGCGATGCGGCCGCTGGCCGAGTGGATCGGCCGGGTGATGGAGGCCGGCCGTGGCACCTCCGCCGCGCGGACCGCGCTGCTCCAGCCGCAGCGCGCCGCCGAGCAGTGGACCGGGACGGACCGGCAGGGCGAGGTGGACGGCGCGCTCGCGGACGCCGCGTACGCGCTGGAGCGTGCCCAGGTCGACTTCGACCTCCTCCACGAGGGCGCGCTCGCCGGTGACGAGCGGCTGCTGTGCCGGGCGCGGGTGCGCGACGGCGGCCTCGCCGTGGGCGCGGCCCGCTACGACCTGGTGGTGGTGCCGGCCACGTACACGCTGGACGCGGCCTGCGTCCGTACACTCGCCGGTTTCGTCCGCGCGGGCGGCACCGTGGTCGCGGTCGGTGATCTGCCCGCCGACGACGCCGACGGCAACGACCGCTCCCTGGCCCGCGCGCTGTCCGACCTGTTCGGCGACGCGGTGCCCGGCAGTCGCCGGTACGGCGCGGGACGTGCCGTGCGGGTGGCGGACGTCTCCGGTCTGGGGGCCGCCGCGCACGAGGCGGGGGCCGCCGCGGCCGTCCTCGAACCGGCCCGCGACGCCGTACGGGTGCTGCGGGTGACCCGGGGCACGGACACGGCGTTCCTGTTCAACAACGAGAGCGGCACCGCCGTGGAGACCACCGCGACCCTGCCCGTGGACGGCGTCCCCGAGCTGTGGAACCCGGTGACCGGCGACACCGGCCCCGCTCCGCTGTACCGCACCTCCCGGCGGGGCATCCACCTGCCCGTCTCGCTCGACCCGTACGAGACCCGCGTCGTCGTGGTCCGGCGCGGCGGGCCGGCCGCGCCCCACCTGACCTCCTCGCCGCTGCCCGTCGTGGCCGTGGCCGAGGCGGGCCGCTCCCTGCGGGCGACCGTCGAGGCCTCGGCACCGGGCGAGCACCGGCTCACCGGCACCTCCGGCGGACGCGCCTACGAGGGCACGGTCCGCGTGGACGACCCGCTCACCCCGGTCGCCGTCACGGGCGACTGGACCCTCACCCTGGAACGCGACGGCGCCACCCCCGTCACGGCTGCCCTGGGCAGCTGGACCGACCACGACCGGCTGTTCTCCGGCAGCGGCACCTACACGATCACCGTCCCGGTCGAGAGGTCCCTGCTCGACGGACGGCGCGTCCTGCTCGACCTCGGTGACGTGCGCGACGTGGCGGCCGTGACCGTCAACGGCACCGCGCTGGAGCCGCTGCTGTGGGCGCCGTTCGTCACCGACGTCACCGGCCTGCTGGTGGCCGGCGACAACCGGCTGGAGGTCCGCGTCGCCAACACCCTGTCCAACGAGCGCAACAAGCCACTGCCCTCGGGGCTGCTCGGCCCGGTGACGCTGCGCTTCCGCCGCCGTGTCACCACCGACCTCACGCGCGTCTGAACCGCCGCGCCGCCCCGACCGGTCCCCGTACTCCCGAAGGATCACAAGGATCACCATGCCCAGACCCCGCAGACGCGGCCGCACGCGCCGCGCCCTCGTCCTGCCCGCCGCCGCCACCGCGTTCGTCACCGTGCTGGCCGGAGCCGTCACGGCCTCCGGCGCACCGGAGGCCACCATCACCCCAGCCGGCCTGCGGACCCAGCATCTGAGCCAGGCGCTCGGCATCGACGACACCACACCCGACCTCAGCTGGCGGACCACCGCGCGCGACGGGAACGTCCTCCAGGGCGCCTACCGCGTGCAGGCCGCCACCTCGCTCCAGCGGCTTCTCGCCGGGCGGCCCGACCTGTGGGACTCCGGCAAGGTCGCGTCGGCCACGCCGGAGACCACGTACGACGGCCGGACGCTCGGCTCCCGCACCCGCGTGTACTGGCGCGTGATGCTCTGGTCGCAGGGCGGCGAGCACTCCTCCGGCTGGAGCGCCCCGGCCGTCTTCGAGACCGGCCTGACCAGGCCCTCGGACTGGGGCGCGGACTGGATCACCCATCCGGACTGGCAGCTGAGCCGGCGCGGCGTCGAGCCGGTGGTCGTCAAGGTGCCCCGCACCACGGCCCGTTACGTCCGCCTGGACGTCACCCGCCTCGGCCTGCCCCTCGCGGAGAACTTCCCCGGCCGCGCCTGGCGGCTGCAACTGGGCGAGATCGACGTCCGCGACTCCGTCACCTCGGCCACCGGCCTGGCCAAGGGCGCCGCGGTCACCGCGTCGGAGAGCAACACGGTGCGCAAGACCTGGGAGCCCGCCCTGGCCGTCGACGGCCTGCCCAACAGCGCCCTCCAGACCGCGGCCGGCTACTCCAGCGCCGCCCACGACTCCGCGGACGTCTCCGACCACCCGGTGATCCTCACCCTCGACCTGAAGACCGCCAAGACCTTCGACGAGGTGGCCCTCTACCCGCGGGCGGACGTCCTCACCGACGACGGCCGGGTCCCCGGCTTCCCCACCGACTACGCGCTCGCCGCGGGCGACGCGGCCGACGGGCCGTACACCACGCTGGCCCGGGTGACCGGGCAGCAGCCCCCGAAGCCGTATCTGCCCGCCGGACTGCCCCTGCTCGCCAAGGACTTCACCCTCCCGCGCGCCGTGCGCAGCGCCCGTCTCTACATCGCCGGGCTCGGCGTCTACGACGCCACCCTCAACGGCGAGCCGGTGGGCGACGCCGTCCTGGAACCCGCCAACACCACCTACACCCGGCGTGTGCAGTACGCCACGTACGACGTCACCGACCGGCTGCGCACCGGCGCCAACACCCTCGGCGTCGCCCTCGGCAACGGCATGGCCAACGTCGTCAGCACCGCCGACCGGTACCGCAAGCTCTACGGAAACATCAGCGACCCCAAGCTCATCGCCCGGCTGGAGGTGACCCTCGCCGACGGCAGCGTGCGCACGCTCACCAGCGGCGACGACTGGCGTGCCACGCTCGGCCCGACGACCTCCTCGAACTGGTACGGCGGCGAGGACTACGACGCCCGCCGCGCGATCCCGCACTGGGACGAGCCGGACGGCGACCGCTCCTCCTGGGACCGGGCGGTCACGGTGTCCGGGCCCGGCACGGAGCAGGCGCCGGCCGTGCTCAGCGCACGCGAGACGGAGCCGATCCGGAACGTGGAGACGCTCACCGGCAAGGAGGTCGACGGCGCCGCCGGCAGCCGCGTCTTCGACCTGGGGCGCAACATCGCCGGCTGGCCGGAGATCACGGTGAGCGGCGCCCCCGCCGGGACCGGGATCCGCATCTACCCGGCCGAGAGCCTGAAGGACGGCCACGCGTTCCAGTCCATCAGCAACGTCGGCGCCCCGCTGTGGGACAGCTACACCACCGGATCCACCCACACCGCCACCTGGCACCCCGACTTCAGCTACCACGGGTTCCGGTACCTGGAGCTCAAGGGTGTGCCCGAGGGTGCGACGGTCACGGTGCGGGGCAGGGTGCTGCGCACCGACAACGCCTCCGCCGGTGACCTCACCACCTCCGATCCGCTGATCAACGGCATCCACTCGCTGATCCGCCGCGCCATCGAGGGCAACATGATGAGCGTCCTGACCGACTGCCCCAGCCGGGAGAAGCTGGGCTGGCTGGAACAGGACCAGCTGGTGTTCCCCGCGCTCGCCGCCAACTTCGACATGGAGTCCCAACTCCGCAAGATCGTCCGGGACATGGCCGACGCGCAGACCCCCGACGGGCTGGTCCCGAGCACCGTGCCGGAGTACACCAGCCTGCCGGGCGCCTACCGCAACGACTCCAACTGGGGCGGCGCCTTCGTCCTGGTCCCCTGGCAGCTGTACACCACGTACGGCGACCTCGACACCCTGCGCACCTACTACCCGCGGATGCGGCAGTACGCGGCGTTCCTGGAGAAGCAGGTCTCCGGCGGCATCCTGGACTACGGCCTGGGCGACTGGTTCACCCCGGACCGCACCTTCCCGCGCGCCGTGGCGGGCACCTACGGCTACTGGCGCGTGGTGGACACCCTGGCGCGGATCGCCACGGTGCTCGGCGACCGCACGGCGGCCGACGACTACCGGTCGAAGGCCGACGCCAGTGTCCGTGCCCTGTCGGACAAGTACTACTCCACCCAGACGGGCACCTTCGGCGGGGGCGGCCAGGGCGCCGAGGCGCTCGCGCTCGACATGGGCGCCTACCCGGCGGGCGAACGCGACCGTCTGCTCGGTCACTTCGTCTCCTCCGTCGAGGGCGCCGGCCATCACCTGGTGCTGGGTGAGATCTCCCTGCCGTCCGCCTTCCGCGTCCTGTCCGCCGCCGGACGCGACGACGTGGTCGAGAAGGTCGCCACACAGACGACCAGCCCGAGCTACGGCTACCAGGTGCTGGCCGGCAACACCACGCTGGGCGAGTCCTGGGACGGTGGTCCGGGGCAGTCGCAGAACCACTTCATGCTCGGCGCGATCGACTCCTGGTTCACCACCCGTGTCGCGGGCATCGACCAGACCGCCGACTCGGTGGGCTACCGCGAGCTGCTGATCGACCCGGCGGTGGTGGGCGGCCTGACGTCCGCCTCCGGCTCCTACCGCACTCCGTACGGCCTGGCACGTACCGAGTGGGAGCGGACCGGTGACCGGTTCCGGCTGAGCGTCGACGTCCCGGCCGGCAGCACGGCCGAGATCCACGTCCCGGCGGCCGGGGGCCGGGCTGAGGCCCCGCAGGGCGCGCGCCTGCTGCGGTCCGGTGACACCGAAGCGGTGTACCAGGTGGGCTCCGGACAGTGGCGGTTCGAGTCGGTCATGCCGTCGTCCTAGGGGGCGGGGCGCCGGGGCGGACCGGTCCGCCGGCCCGCCCCGGCGCCTCCCCGGCAGCCCTGACTGTCCAGCCGTACGCCCGCGCCTCAGACGCGGAGCCGTATGACCGATTGTTCGATCGACATCCGATATACCGAACAAGAGGAGTTCTGTACACATGACACAGCATCAGGTGCCCAGACGTCGCTTCCTCGGTGCCGTCGGCGCGGCCGGCCTCGGCGGCGCCACGATCGGCCTCATGACGGGTGCCACCTCCGCGGAGGCGGCCGCGTCGCCGGCGGAGCAGGCGTCCGCCGGGCAGGAGGCCGCCGGGCAGGAGGCCGCCCTGCCGTACCCCACGCAGCGGCGGCCGTTCGCCATGCCCGGCGTCAGGGAGCAGGACTGGACCGGCGCGCTGTTCGTCGGCAGCGGCGAGTCCCGGTTCGCGCTGCGCGTGGGCCTGCTCACCGCGCAGGGCAAGCTGCTGCGCGAGAAGATGACCAACTACCTCTGGCGGATCGGTCCCATGACGCCGGACGGCGCCTACAAGGAGGTGCAGGTCACCACCGACGACCGCACGATCATGCCGGCGCACCTCCAGGCGCTGCGCGAGGTGATCGCGCACCCCGACCAGTGGTCGCAGAGCGAGGTCGCCGACGCCACGGCGAAGCTGCCGCAGCTCCAGCAGAAGTACGACCGGACGCAGAGCGAGAAGCGCACCATACGGGTGCGGTACACGCGCACCGGCGACGGAAGCGGCCTGGTCGGCGCCGTCACCGCGCTCGACGACGACACGACCGTCGTACTCGAGCTGTCCTCGCCCTGGGGCGAGCAGGCGGCCTTCGCCCTGGACGGCCAGAGCCTGACGGGCAGTGCCCCGGGCCTGCTGGAGCAGAACCGCACCGGTCACATACGGCTGTCCCCGACCGAGCCGGCCGACAGCGGCGGCTGCTACGCCTCGGTGGCCGACATGACGGCGGCCGTGACCGGCGGCAGCGGCGCGCCGGGCACCGCCGTCGCGGCACTCGTCTACCGGCTCGGCAAGGGACGGACCATCACGTTCGCCGCCCGCGTCGACGACCGGCCGCTCGAAGCCCGGACGCCGGAGGCACACGAGGTGGAGCACGCCCTCGCCACCGCCGGGGCACGGGTCCGTGGCGCCAATCTCACCGGTTCGGGGCCGGTGGGGCGGGCGGCGGACGCGGTGCGCGACGCGCTGTCGCTCAACACCAACTACGACAAGGAGCGCCACCGCAACTACGTGATGTGGGGCTGGGGCGGTGGCGGCGGTCTGTTCACGGGATGGGACTCGGCCTTCGACGCCGTGGACGCCGCTCTCGTCAGCCGCCCGCTCGCCGTCCAGCACGAGACGGACGTCTTCGAGGCACCGGCGCCGCCCAACCAGGTGCCGCTGCCGGGGCCGCGCTACGACCAGCAGAACTCCGGGCCCATGCACGCGTACGCCGTGTGGCGGCTGTACACCAAGTTCGGTGACCGCTCGCTGCTGGAGAAGACCTACCCCCAGCTCGTCACCTTCCACGACCTCCTGCCGGAGTGGGACACCGACAGGGACGGCCTGCTGGAGACCCCTTACTTCGGGGACCGGATCGGCGGCCGGGGCAACCACCTCGGCCTGGACGACAGTCCCGTCTACGCCTCCTACCACCGGATCGCCAAGCAGGGCGGCAGCGGCGACAAGCGCGACAACACCGACCTCACCGACGTGGCGCTCAACTCCTACTACGCGCTGCTCGCCGAGACCCTGGCGAAGATGGCCGGCGTGCTCGGCAAACCAGAGGACGCCACCCGGTTCGCCGCGCAGTACGAGACGATCCGCCGGCTGCTCAACGAGCGGCTGTGGCACCCGGACAAGGGCCTGTACCTGAGCCGCTACCTCGACGGCACCTGGAACGAGGTGGTCACGCCGACCGTCTTCTACCCGATGTTCGCGGGCCTCGCCACGCCGGAGCGCGCCCGGATCCTGGTCGAGCGACACCTGCTGGATCCGGAGGAGTTCTGGGGCGAGTACGTCGTCCCGAGCGTCGCACGCAACGACCCGGCCTACTGTTCCGGCGGCCCGGTGCACCCCTCCTCCGAGCACTTCCGCTTCTTCGACCGGTACGGCGAGGACACCGCCCCCGAGCAGTGGAAGGGCGCCGTGTGGCCGCCGATGAACGCCACCGTGTACGACGGCGTCAAGCGGTACGGCTTCGACGACGTGGCCGGCCGGTTCGCCGCCCGGAGCACCGCCATGTACCTCGACGCCTGGGACAAGGAGAACTGGTTCCCGGAGTCCTTCGATCCCGAGCCCGGCCAGTCCATCATGGACTCCGCGGTCGACACCGCCTGGCGCACCTACTCCTGGTCCAACGCGATGGCCGTGCAGGGCCTGCACGAGCTCATCTCCGACAACCCCTGGGACGGCGACCCGGCCGCCCTGATGTTCGGCACGCTCTCGCTGCCGGGCACCAACACCGTCGCCAACGTGCGGCTGCGCGGCCACACCTACACCGTCTCCGCGGGACCGGACAGGACCACGCTCGTCCGGGACGGCCGCACCGTCTTCCGGGCCACCGGCGCCCGCGTGGCGGTCCGCGGCTTCGTGCTCCGCGGCTCCGGGGCCTCCTTCGACATCAACGCCGACGGACCCGCCCGCGTCGAGGTGTTCCCCGAGGACGGCCGTGCCCGAGGACGCAAGGTGCCTCGCGGCCGCACCCACGTCGTGCTCTGAACGCCCTGCCCAGCGACTCTCACGGAGGACCCATGCCCAGAACAAGCAGACGGACCGGCGGACCGCGCCGGCTCCCCGGGCGCACCGCGCGCGCCGTGTGCGCCCTGCTCGTGTCCTGCCTGGCGCTCGTCGCACCGGCGACCGCGCACGCCGAGACCGACGCGCCCCCCGTACAGCGGATCACCGTGGACGGCGCCGGCACAGGGCGTGTCTTCGACGGTGTCGGCGCCATCAGCGGGGGCGGCGGCACCTCACGGCTGCTCGTCGACTACCCGGAGCCGGAGCGCGGCCGCATCCTGGACTACCTGTTCAAGCCCGGGTACGGCGCCTCGCTCCAGATCCTCAAGGTGGAGATCGGAGCGGACACCAACTCCAGCAACGGAGCCGAGCCCAGCCACATGCGCACCCGCACGCAGGTCGACTGCGACCGCGGCTACGAGTGGTGGCTCATGGAGCAGGCCAAGAAGCGCAATCCGGACATCCGGTTCTACGGTCTGGAGTGGGGCGCGCCCGGCTGGTTCGACGGCGGCTTCTGGTCCCAGGACAACATCGACTACCTGATGCAGTGGCTCGGCTGCGCCCAGCGGCACGACCTGCACGTCGACTACCTCGGCGGCTGGAACGAGAAGGGCTGGGACGCGGCCTGGTACGGAAAGCTGAAGGCCGCCCTGGTGAGCCACGGCCACGCCGACGTCAAGGTGGTGGCGGCCGACAACGCCGGCTGGCAGGTCGCCACCGACATGAAGAACGACCCCGCCTTCGACGCGGCCACGGACGTCGTCGGCATCCACTACCCGTGCTCCGCCGTCCACTGCTCCAGCTCGGCGGACGCCCTCGGTCTCGACAAACCCCTGTTCGCCAGCGAGTCCGGCTGGAACAACTACCTCACGGGGGCGACGAGGCTCGCCGCGGAGATGAACCACGAGTACGTCGACTCCCGCATCACCGCGTTCATCAACTGGCCGGCGGCGTACGCCTGGTACCCGACCGTCCAGATGCAGGGCAGCGGTCTGCTCCGGGCGAACGAGCCGTGGAGCGGTCACTACGAACTCGGTCCGACGCTGTGGACCATCGCCCAGACCGCGCAGTTCACCCGGCCGGGCTGGAGCTATGTCGACTCCGCCAGCGGTTACCTCGACGGCGGCGGCACCTATGTGACCCTGCGCTCTCCCGGCCCGCGCCCCGCCTACACGACGGTGTTCGAGACGACCGCGGCGACGGCCCCCCAGAACGTCAGCGTCACGCCGACGGGGAAACTGCCACGCGGGGCGCTGCACCGCTGGACGACGACCCTGGAGTCCACCGACCCCGGTGACTGGTTCGTCCGGGGCGCCGACGTGTCCCCGGACGCCACGGGCGGCCACCGCATCACCCTTCGGCCGGGCACCGTCACGACACTGACCACCATGCCCGGCGGCAAGGGCAGTGCGACCGCGCGGGCACCCCGTGCGGAGGTCATGGCCCTCCCCTACCGCGACGGCTTCGACAGCTACCCGACCGCGGCCACACCGCGCTACATCTCCGACATGGAGGGCGCCTTCCAGGTCGCGCCCTGCTCCGCCGCGCCGCAGGCCGCCTCCGGCAGCGGGGGAACCGGCGGATGTCTGCGCCAGGTCGTCACGACCCAGCCCGTCAAGTGGTCCAGGGTGGCCAGTCCGCTCACCCTGTCCGGCGACAGCCAGTGGACCGACTACACCGTCTCCGCCAAGGTCATGATCGACCATTCCGGCACGGCCTGTCTGCTCGGCCGTGTGGTGAACCAGCTCAACAACGCCGGGCCCGCACGCGTCAACGTGTGGGAGGGCTACTACCTGAAGCTGTCGGACTCCGGTACCTGGTCGCTCGAGGTCATCGCCCCGGACAGGACCACCCGCGTCCTGGCGAGCGGCAGCCTGCCCTCCGCCGCGGCGGACGCCTGGCACCGGCTCACGCTGGGCTTCTCGGGCGAGAAGATCACGGCCCGCGTCGACGGGGCCGAAGTCGCCCACGTCACCGACTCCACCTACGACCACGGCCAGGTCGGGCTGGGGCTCGACTCCTACACGACCTCCCAGTTCGACGACCTGGAGGTGCTGCCGGCCCGGGCCGCGTCGCCGGCCGCGCAGTAGTCCGTCGCCCGGGCGGCCCCTCGCGAGCGCGCGTGGGCCGTCCGGGCGAAGCGCCCGTCACGTGGCCCGGACGGCGTGCGGACGGCGGGCGATGCACTCTAACGTGCGGGCATGACGTGGACGGCGCGAATCCGGCGTCTGCTGACGACCGTCGAGCAGCGCTTCCCCGTCGTGACCGAACTGGCCAACCGCCTGCTGTCCGCGAACCTGCTGGACGCCGGCACGCGACTGGCCGCGCAGGCGTTCCTGGCGGCGGTGCCCGTCCTGTTCGCCGTCGCCGCGTTCGCCCCGCAGAGCATGCGCGACCAGCTCCGGGAGTCGCTGCGCGCCATGTTCGGCCTGGCCGGAGCGTGCGACGAGGAACTGCAACGGGTCCTGACCGACCCCGGTGGCAAGAGCCTGCGCGAGACCACCGGGGTCATCGGCCTGCTGATCACGCTGCTCTCCGCGACCAGTTTCAGCCGTGCCATGTCCCGGGTCTGCGAGCGCGCCTGGCGACTGCCCAGGAGCGGCGCCCGTACCGCCGCCTGGCGCTGGCTGGTCTGGCTGCTGGCGCTGGTCCTGGTGGTCTTCCTTCAGGGTCCGATCCGCGACGGCTTCGGCGCCGGACTCTGGCTCGGTACGCCCCTGCTCTTCGTGGTGGCGACGGGCGTATGGCTCTGGACGCAGCACCTGCTGCTGGCCGCCCGCGTCCCCTGGCCACGGCTGCTGCCCGGTGCGCTCCTCGCCGCGGCGGCCACGAGCGCGCTCGGCCTGACCGCCCGGCTCTACATGCCCACGGCGCTCAACCGTGCCCTGTCCGAGTACGGCGCTCTCGGCATGGTCCTGGTCATGCTGTCCTGGCTGATCGTCCTGTGCGCCGCCATCACCTTCGCGGTGACCATCGGTGCCGTCCTGGCGGACGAGCCGCCCTTGGACCGCTACCTGCGCCACGGCTGACGGCAAAAAGGAAAGGCAAGGAGGTCGCCCACTCCTTGCCACTCTCAACTTATAACACACAGGGGGCCTTGCGGCAAGGCCCCCTTCGTGCCGCAGAATCTCCGGCCGAGGTGCCCGTCCACCCGCGCTTCCCCGCACGACGGCCGCGAGCGGCCACAGATCGGAGCCATCACGTGAACCCGCTGACGTCCAGCGTGTTTGACCTTGCCGACCCCCTCTCACCCAAGGCCGACCCGGCGCTGATCGCCCGCGACGAGCAGCAGTTCGCGGCCGTCGCCGACACCCTGGAACGGACGGTCGCCGAACTCTCCGACCGCCTCGACGCCGAACTGAAGGCGCCCGGCGGAGTGGGCCAGGAGGCGATGGACCGGGACATCGAGGTCCACCGCCTCAGCGCCCGGCTGCGCACCCTGCGCCGCTTCGGCCTGGACCTGTGTCTCGGGCACATGGTCCCCGAGGACGGCGCCGAGCCCGTCTACATCGGACGGCTGGGCCTCACCGACGACGAGGGCCGCCGGCTGCTGATCGACTGGCGCTCCCCGGCCGCCGAGCCGTTCTTCGGGGCCACCCATGCCAACCCGATGGGTCTGGTGAGCCGCCGCCGGTACCGGTGGACCCGCGGCCGGATCAGCGACTACTGGGACGAGGTGTTCACCGCCGACGCTCTCGAGGGGCGCGCGGCCCTCGACGACCAGTCCGCGTTCATCGCCGGCCTGGGCACCAACCGGTCGTCGCGCATGCGGGACGTGCTCGCCACCATCCAGGCCGACCAGGACGCCATCATCCGGGCGGGGTCCCGCGGCGCCCTCGTGGTGGACGGCGGGCCGGGCACGGGCAAGACCGTCGTCGCCCTGCACCGCACCGCCCACCTCCTCTACTCCGACCCGCGCCTCGGCCACCGGCGCGGCGGGGTGCTGTTCGTCGGCCCGCACCGGCCCTACCTGTCCTACGTCTCCGACGTCCTGCCCAGCCTCGGCGAGGAGGGGGTGCAGACCTGCATCCTGCGCGACCTGGTCGCCGAGGGCGCCTCGGCGACGGTGGAGACCGACCCGGAGGTGGCCCGTCTGAAGTCGTCCGCGGACATGGTGAAGGCCGTCGAGAAGGCCGTCAGGTTCTACGAGGAGCCGCCCACCGAGGCACTGACGGTCACGGTCGACTGGTCGGACCTCCGGCTGACCGCCGGCGACTGGGCCGAGGCCTTCGAGGCGCCGGAACCCGGCACCCCGCACAACGAGGCGCGGGAGCAGGTCTGGGACAAGCTGGCCGAGATCCTGATGGACAAGTACGACGGCGACGTCTCGCCCGACCTGTTCCGCAGAGCGCTGCGGCAGGACGAGGAGCTGAACGCGGCCCTCGGCCGCGCATGGCCGCTGATCGAGGCGGCCGACCTCGTCGGAGACCTGTGGTCGGTACCGGCCTACCTGCGGATGTGCGCTCCCTGGCTCGGCCCGGAGGACGTCCGCAGGTTGCAGCGCGCCGACCCCCGGGCCTGGACGGTGTCCGATCTGCCGCTCCTGGACGCGGCACGGCAGCGGCTCGGCGACCCCGAGGCGTCCCGGCGCAGACGCCGGCGGGAGGCCTCCGTCGCCGCCGAACGCGAGTACCGGGCCCAGGTCACCGAGAACCTGCTCAGGACCGACGACGACTGGCAGGGCATGCTGATGACGATGCTGAAGGGCCAGGACCTGCAGAACTCCCTGGTCGACGAGGACGCGCTGCCCCAGACCGAACCCGGCCTGCCGGCCGGCCCGTTCGCGCACATCGTGGTGGACGAGGCGCAGGAACTGACCGACGCGGAGTGGCAGATGCTGCTGCTGCGCTGCCCGTCCCGCAGCTTCACCGTCGTCGGGGACCGCGCCCAGGCCCGGCACGGGTTCACGGAGTCGTGGCAGGAGCGGCTGGCGCGGGTCGGGTTCGACCGGATCGACGTGGCCTCGCTGAGCATCAACTACCGGACGCCGGAAGAGGTCATGGCGGAGGCCGAGCCGGTCATCCGGGCGGTGCTCCCGGACGCCAACGTGCCGACCTCCATCCGCAGCGGCGGTGTACCCGTCGTCCACGGGCCGGTCAGTGACCTCGACTCGGTCCTGGACACCTGGCTCGCCGCTCATGCCGAGGGGATCGCCTGTGTCATCGGCCGTCCCGCGTTCCGCGGCACGTCCTCGCGTGTCCGGTCGCTGACGCCGGAGCTGTCGAAGGGGCTGGAGTTCGACCTGGTCGTCCTCGTCGACCCGGACGAGTTCGGCGAGGGTGTCGAGGGAGCCGTCGACCGCTATGTCGCGATGACCAGGGCGACCCAGCGACTCGTCGTCCTCACGAGCCGCTGACGGCGGCGCGGGGCGTGCGGCCGGCGGCGCGGGTGGTGCCGCCGGCGCCGACGGCCTGCGTGCGGTCCCGGACGATGATCTTGCCGGTGTTCTCGCCGCGCAGCATGCCCAGGAACGCGTCCACGATGTGCTCGAACCCGTCGACCACCGTCTCGTCGGCGGCGAGCCGGCCGCTGCGCAGATGCGGTACGGCGATGTCGTACAACTCCTCCTGAACGTCGCGGTGGTTGCGCACCAGGAAGCCCTCCATGCGGATGCTCTTCTCCACGATGTCCGCGTGGTCGAAGCGCGGCTGCGGCGCGCCGGGGGTGTTGTACTGGCTGATCGTGCCGACGCGGACGATCCGCCCGAACTCGCGCAGCGCCCCCACCGCCGCGGCCAGTTGCTCGCCGCCCACGTTGTCGACGAACACGTCGATGCCGTCCGGTGCGGCCCGGCCGAGCAGGTCGGCGGCGGGCCCCTCGTGGTAGTCGAAGACGGCGTCGTAGCCCACCTCCCGCACGAGGTGGGCGGCCTTGGCCGCCGAGCCCGCGCTGCCCACGAGCCGTCCGGCGCCGAGCAGTCGGGCGAACCGTCCGGTCGCCGTGCCGACCCCGCCCGCGGCACCCGACACGAACAGATCCTCGCCCTCCTTCAGCCGGGCGATCCGGGTCAGGCCCACATACGCGGTCAGTCCGGTGCCGCCGAGGATGCTCAGGTGCGCGGTCACGGGCACGCCGTCGAGGCGGGGCAGCCGCCGGACCTCCCCGGGTGTGACCACCGCGTGCGTGCGCCAGCCCTGCCGGTGGAACACCAGCTCGCCCTCGGCGAGCCGAGGGGTGCGCGAGGCGACCACCCGCCCGATGGTGCGGCCCTCCAGTGGGACGCCGAGCGCGAATCCGCCGGGCACGTCGTCCATCATCTCGCGGTGGTAGGGGTCGACGGACCAGTAGAGGTTCTCCACGAGCGCGCCGCCGGCGGCGGGCTCGGGCAGCGCGGACTCGACGAAGGCGAAGTGGTCGGGGGTGGGAAAGCCGTGGGGACGGGCGGTCTGGTGCACGGTGAGCGCGGTCTCGTTCATGCCGGGACCGTAGGACGGGAATGCCCCTGCTCGGCAGCCGGTTGGGTTCATGCGACACACCGTTCCATGAGCAGTTCTCATACGTTGAGGTGAGCGCCCTGTGGCCCGCACGACCGACCCCGATCTCGCCCCGCACGAGCTGCGCGTCCTGGTGGCGGTCGCGGACACCGGCGGTTTCTCGGCCGCGGCGGAGGCGCTCGGAGTGACCCAGTCCGCCGTCTCCCATTCGGTGCGCGGCAGCGAGCGGAAGATCGGCGCGGTCCTCTTCGACCGTGCGCGCGCCGGCGCCCGCCCCACGCCCGCCGGGGAGAAGGCCGTCGCGCACGCCCGCCGCATCCTGCGCCTGCTTCAGGTCCTGACCGCCGAGGCCCGCGAGGCGGCCCGGCCCGACGCGACCCGGGGTCCGCTGCGGATCGCGGCCTTCCGCAGCGCGGCGCTGCACCTGCTGCCGCCCGTCCTGGAGCGGCTGCGCGCCCGGCACCCCGGGATCGAGCCGCGGGTACGGATCGTGCGCGAGGTGGGGCGCGGCACCGCGGGCGAAGTGGCCGACGGGAAGGCCGACATAGCGATCGCCACACTGGGCGGCTCCGTGCCTCCGCCGGCGGGTCTGATCGCGAGCGGGCTCTTCGACGAGCCGTACGCCCTGGTGCACCCGGAGGGCCACGGCGACCCGCGCTCGCTGCCGCTGGTCGACTGGGCGGAGAACTGCGGGTCGTACACCCGCCGCTGGTGGGCCGCGCAGGACTGGATCCCGGCGGCGACCGTCGAGGCCGAGGACGACGGAACGGTGCTGTCGCTGGTGAGCGCGGGACACGGCATGGCGATCATGCCCGCGCTCTCCCTGACCGGCGCACCGGACTCGGTCGCCGTCACCGATCTCGGGTCGGACCGCCCGACCCGGCGGGTCGGCTACGTCACCACCTCGGAACTGGCCCGGTCCGCCGTCGTGCGCGCCTTCGTGAGGGAGCTGCGGGCCACGGTTCCCCAGGAGGTCTGAGGCCGCCACGGCGGTCAGGGGTGCGGGCCTACAGGCGGACGACGATCAAGGCGATGTCGTCGTGTCCGCCGCCGCTGACGCCGAGGCGGGACAGCAGGGTGTCGGCGAGGTGGTCCGGGTTGAGACGCGGGTGGTCGGTGAGGACGCCGGTCAGCCGGTTCAGGCCGGCGTCGATGTCCTCACCCCGGCGCTCGACGAGGCCGTCGGTGTACAGGACGAGGGTGTCACCGGGGCTGTAGGGCACGGCGGCCTGAGGGCGCGGGACATGTACCGGACGCGTTCCCAGCGGCGGGTCGGTGGCCTGGTCGAGCAGGACGAAGGTGCCGTCGGGGTGGGTCAGGACCGGTGGCGGGTGCCCGGCGCTGCTGTAGGTGATGTGGCGTCGTCGGGTGTCGACGACGGCCTTGACGGCGGTGGTGGCCAGCGCTCCGTCCACCGAGCGGGCGTACAGGCCCAGCACCTCCATGGCGCGGTCGGGCTCGCGCAGGGCGCGGATGGCGGCGGACAGGGCGCTGCGGAGCATGCCCATGACGGCGGCGGCCTCCAGGCCGTGTCCGACGACGTCGCCGACGGCGACGGTGAAACTGTCGTCGGGGAGGTCCACCACGTCGTACCAGTCGCCGCACACGTTGAGCCCCTTGGCGGCGGGCAGGTAGCGCACGGCGATGTTGCGGTGCCCGGCCAGGTCGGGGGCCTGGAGCATGGCCTCCTGGAGGGTGACGGCGACCTGCCGTTCCCTGGCGTGGGCCTGCCGCAGCTGTTCGTTGAGCATTTGCAGTTCCCGCGCCCGGGCGTAGAGTTCGGCCTCCATGGCCTGCCGCTCGGTGAGCGCCTGCCCCGCCTGTGGCTGCTCCGTGTGGGAGAGCACGAACGCGGTGACGTCCTCCACCCGGTGGATGATCCAGGCCACCTGTCCGTCCGGGCCCAGCACGGGTGTGTTGATCGGGGACCACCAGCGTTCCTCGAACACCCCGGGGTGTTCGGAGACGGGGATGTCGTACTTCTGCACGGCCATCGTGTCCGGCTCCTTCGAGCGCAGCACCCGGTGCAGTGAGGCGCTCAGGTTCCGCACGCCGTCGGCGTCGGGGTCGGCCGGGTTGTCGGGGAAGGCGTCGAAGAGATACCGCCCGATCAGGTCCTCGCGGGGGCGCCGGCTGGCGAGACAGAAGGCCGCGTTGACGTCGAGGATCACCAGATCGGGGCCGAGAACCACGTACGGACTGGGTGTGGCGGCGAACAACGCCTGGTAGTCGATCGGCGGTGTCGTCACAGGCGCTCTCCCGTCCGGTCCGGCGGCCCCTTCCCTCCCACTATGCGCGTCGGCGGCCACTGCGGCGCGGTCGGTCCCGCCCTGTCACGGAGCCGCTGACCAGGACGGTGCGGGGTGCTGACCAGGACGGTGCGGGGGTGTCCGTCGCCGCGCCGGGACGAGCGTGCCCGGGACACGCGACGCGGCCCTCGTCGAAGATCACCCGATCTGACGACTCCGGGCGCGGTGCCGGCTCCGGGCGGGAAGCCGGCTCCGGGCGGGAGGCCGGTGGAGACGTCGCGTGCCCGGCCTGGTGGCCGGCTCCGGCCGGACTCGGACGCGAGTCGGCTCCGGCCCGAAGCAGGCGCAAGATTGAGGTATGTCCGGATGTCGCATCCGACCCGGCTCTACCCCGGCCGCAGGGTTCATGGACAGTGCCACCCGTGGCCGGCGGCGAGGGCGCTCCTCGGTGCTGAGTGTCCGCAGTGTCGTCGGCCAGATGTTCCTGCTGCAGGTGGCGGTCGTGCTGCTCCTCGCCGTCGCCGGGGTCGGCCTGCTGGTCCTGACCACCCAGCGGGAGAGCGTCCGCGAGGCCGGAAGTCGTTCGCTGGCCGTCGCCGAGGGCTTTGCCAGCTCTCCCGGGGTCGCGGAAGCCCTCGGGTCCCAGCATCCCACCGCGACGCTCCAGCCGCGGGTCCAGCAGGCCCAGCAGCGCTCCGCCGTCGACTTCATGGGTGTCCTGAACCGGCACGGAGTCTATGTGGCCCTCTCCTCCATCGTCGGCCGCCCCGGTCTGCGCACCACGACGGACATGCCCGACCTGCTGGCCGGACGGACCGTGACGGAGCAGGGCGTCGGCTCTCTGGGGCCCCAGATCCGGGCCTTCGTCCCGGTCAGGGAACCCAGCGGCCCGGTGGTCGGCGCGGTCGGCGCCGGGGTCACCCTCGAACACGTCAGCCAGAGGGTCACGGCGCGGCTGCCGGAGGTGCTGGGCGCCACCGCGGGCGCGGTGGCCGTCACCACGGGCGGGGCGGCGGTGCTCAGCCGGCGGCTGTGGCGCCAGACCCGTGGCCTCGGCCCGGCCGAGATCACCCGGATGTACGACCACCACAACGCGGTCCTGCACTCGGTACGGGAGGGCGTACTGATCATCGGCGGCGACGGGCGGCTGCTGCTGGCCAACGACGAGGCCCGGCGGCTGCTCAGCCTTCCCGCGGACGCCCAGCGGCGTCCGGTCTCGGATCTCGGCCTGGATCCGCACATGACCGAGTTGCTGACCTCGGAGCAGGTGGTGACCGACAAGGTGCACCTGGCGGGTGATCGCCTGCTGGCGGTGAACGTGCGGCCGACCGCCGCCCACGGCGGACCCGCCGGGGCCGCGGTGACGCTGCGCGACACCACGGAGCTGCGGGCCCTGGCGGGCACGGCCGAGGCGGCCCGGGATCGGCTCAAACTGCTGTACGACGCCGGGACACGCATCGGCTCCACGCTGGATGTGGTGCGCACGACCGAGGAACTCACCGAGGTGGCGGTGCCGCGCTTCGCCGACGTCGCCACCGTCGAGCTGCTGGAGCCGGTCCTCAGGGGCGACGAGCCCTCCGAGGGGCACACCGGGATGCGCCGCACGGCGGTCAGCGGGCTCACCGAGGACTCACCGCTGTACCCGTTGGGAGAGCTGGTCGGTTTTGCACCCACCACCCCTGTGGGGGCGGGCGCGGCGGGCGGGCACGCGCTCCTGGAGGCCGATCTGAGGACCGCGGCCGGCTGGCGCGCCCAGGATCCCGAGCGGGCCCGAAGACTCCTGGACCACGGCATGCACTCGCTGATCACCGTGCCGTTGCGGGCTCGGGGCATGGTGCTGGGGCTGGCCGACTTCTGGCGTCTGCGCGGCACCGAGCCGTTCGTGGAGGAGGATCTCTCGTTCGCCGAGGAGCTGGCGGCACGGGCCGCGGTGGCGATCGACAACGCCCGCCGATACACCCGCGAGCACACCATGTCGGTGACGTTGCAGCGCAGCCTGCTGCCGCGGGGCGTGCCGGAGCAGTCCGCCCTGGAGGTGGCCCACCGCTATCTGCCCTCGCAGAGCGGCGTGTGCGGCGACTGGTTCGACGTGATTCCGCTGCCCGGTACACGTGTCGCCCTGGTGGTCGGTGACGTGGTGGGCCGCGGCCTGCACGCCTCGGCCACCATGGGCCGGCTGCGCACCGCCGTGCACAACTTCTCCGCCCTGGACCTCTCCCCCGACGAGCTCCTGGCCCACCTGGACGAGCTGGTCGCCCACCTGGACCAGCCGGCCGCCGACGCGGACAACGGCGAGGCCGACGGCCCGGCCGGCGCGGACGGCGCGAACGGCGCGAACGGCGCGAACGGTGACAGGGCCGACGGCATCACCGGCGCCACCTGCCTGTACGCCGTCTACGACCCGGTCTCCGGGGTGTGCACCGTCGCCAGCGCCGGTCACCCGGGCCCTGCCCTGGTCGGCCCCGACGGCACGGTCGCCTTCCCCCGCACACCCGTCTCACCGCCGCTCGGCCTGGGCAGCGGTCACCCGTTCGAAACCGCCGCGCTGGAGCTGGCGGAGGGCAGCCGGCTGGCCCTGTTCACGGACGGACTGGTCGTCAACCGCAGGCGCGACCTCGACACCGGCCTGGCGCTGCTGCGAGACGCCCTGGCCCGCCCGGGCCTCGGCCCGGAACAGACCTGCCAGGCGGTCCTGGACGCCCTGCTCCCGAAACGCCGAGGCGACGACATCGTCCTGCTCGTCGCCCGCACCAGGCTGACGGACCCCGCCCGGGTCGCCGAGTGGGACGTGCCCTCGGACCCGGCGGCCGTCTCCCGCGTCCGCTCCGAGGCCGCCCGTCAGCTGGAGGCCTGGGGTCTGCACCTGACCGCCTTCAGCACCGAGCTGATCGTCAGCGAGCTGGTCACCAACGCCATCCGGTACGGCACCCAGCCCATCCGGCTGCGCCTGCTGTACGACCGAAGCCTGATCTGCGAGGTCGCCGACGGCTCCAGCACGTCCCCGCACCTGCGCCGCGCCCGGCTCACGGACGAGGGCGGCCGCGGCCTGTTCCTGGTCGCCCGGTTCGCCCAGCGCTGGGGTACCCGGTACACCTCCCGGGGGAAGGTCATCTGGACCGAGCAGGTGCTCCACGGCGGGGCCGCGGAACCCGACATGGACCTCGCCGACGTCTTCCTCGACCACTGGGAGGCCTGACGGCGACGGGGCGCCGGCCTCGCTGCGGGGCTCACTGCGGGGCCGGCGCCCGGTCCGGCGTCACTGGTCGTCGTACTCGTCGTGGCGGCGCCACCAGAAGCCGGTCTCGTTGCGTCCGAGTGGTGCGCGGTCGAGCCACTGGTACATGCCCCACAGGACGTCCAGCCCGCGCTCGTACGTCGAGTAGGTGTGGTACACGACGCCGTCCTGGAGGGCGAACGCGCTCATGCCGGGCCCCTCCCGCCGGTACGTCGGCCAGTCCGTGCCGACCGTCGCCGCCATCTCGACGAGCGCGGGGCTCTCCTCACCGGACTCCGGGGGCCGTACGTCCATCGGGCGGAAGTTGTACTCGACGAATCCGGACTCCCACTCCTCCTTGGTGTGGGCCACCCCGAAGTCGTGGTTGAAGTCGCTGCCGAACGACGAGGCCCAGGGGAAGCTCCAGCTCATGCGCCGCCGGTAGGCCTGAAGCTTCGCCAGCGGCGCCCGTGACACCGCGCACAGCGTGACGTCGTGGTGCGCGAGATGGGCGACGGAGCCGTCGAAGCCGTCCGCGATCGCCGAGCAGGAGGGACACCCCGCCCGGTAGTCCGGCCCGAACATGAAGTGGTAGACGAGCAGCTGCGAGCGCCCGTCGAAGAGATCGGCCAGGGACGCCGTTCCGTTGTCCGTCTCGAAGCGGTAGTCCTTGTCGATCCGGACCCAGGGCAGTTCCTGCCGCTGACGCGCCACGGCGTCGCCGCGCCGGGTCAGTTCCTTCTCGGCCTCGAGCAGCTCCAGCCGGGCCGCCAGCCACTCCTGACGTGTTCCGGTCCTGTGCGCGGTCATGGTCCGTCTCCTTTCCCTCTCCCCGTCATTCCTGTCTTCCTCCCTCTCTCGTGTTCCTTCCTTTCCGTGTTCGTCCCTTCCCGCGAGACCTACTGGTCCGGGTCCCGTTCCGCGGCCTCGGCGGCGTGCTTGATGTTCGCCAGGCGCCGGTCCCAGTCGGCCGCGAGCGAGGCCATCCACCGCGCCGTCGCGTCCAGCGCCGCGGACCGCACGGCGTAGCGCACCTCGCGTCCGACCCGGCTGCCGGAGACCAGCCCGGCGGCGTCCAGGACGGCGAGGTGCTTGGCCACCGCCTGCCGCGAGACGGGAAGCCGTTCGGCGAGCGTCGTGGCGGTGGCCTCCCCCCGGCCGGCGAGCAGATCGAGCAGCTGCCGCCGTGTCGGGTCGGCCAGCGCGGCGAGCACGCTGTCGACCGCGGTGCCGTCGCCGCGGTGTTCGTCCGTCACACGGACGGCTGTTCTTCGGCGCGCTTCTTCAGCGCGTCGAGCTCCAGCGGCCAGCCGCCGGTGTTGTCCTTCAGCGCCTTGTGCCGCAGTTCCTCGGACCCGGCCAGCCTCGCGAACCCGCTTTCGACGACGCGGAGCCGCGTCCCGGCGCCCTCCGGCGTCAGGGTGAACTCCACGAGGGTGCTGTTGTCCTCGCGCAGCTCTTCGCCGGGGAACGCGCTGGCCCAGCGGTAGGCCAGGTACGTGGGCGGATCGACCTTCTCCACGCGCACCGGGAAGTCGCCGTACTCGGGGTTCCTCGCCACCATCGACTCGCCCTCCCTGGCCACCGTGCCGGGCAGGGTCGCCTTGTCGGCCACCCAGAACCCGGGCTGGGCCACCAGTGACCAGACCCGTTCCAGGGATGCCTGGATCAGGGTCTCGCGTTCGATCCGGTCCTCGCTCATGAGGGCACTCCTTCGCTCACGTCCTCGAATGTGCAACTCCAGAGTTGCACGCTGGTCCCTCCATGTGCAACCCGGCGGTTGCACTTCGATCGGGTGACGCGGACCGCGGACGCCGGCCGCGGCTCACTCGCCGACGTCGTCGGCCCGCCCGTGCGTACGCCGCGCCATGCCCGCGGCGACGAGCGCGCCCGAGATGTTGTGCCACACGGAGAAGACGGCGGCGGGCAGCGCGGCGAGCGGGCTGAAGTGGGCCGTGGCGAGCGAGGCGGCGAGCCCGGAGTTCTGCATGCCGACCTCGAAGGCCATCGCACGGGAGGCGGGCCGGCCGAGACGGGCGAGCCGGCCGCAGCCGTAGCCGAGGGCCAGTCCGCAGCCGTTGTGGAGCACGACCGCCAGCAGGACGGTGAGGGCGGCGGACTTCAGGGCGTGGGCGCTGCCCGCGACGACCACGGCGACGATGACGGCGATCGCGAGCGAGGACAGCCACGGCATGGCGCCGAGCACCCGCTCGACGTACCGCCCGGCGGCCAGGCGCACCACGAGACCGGCGATCACGGGCAGCAGCACGGTCTTGAGGATGTCCGTCACCATCGACCCCGCGTCGACGGGCAGGTACTCGCCCGCGAGCAGCAGCGTCAGCGGCGGCGTCAGCAGGGGCGCGAGGACGGTGGAGACGGTGGCGACGGAGACGGACAGCGCGACGTCGCCGCGGGCGAGATAGGTGACCACATTGGAGGCGGTGCCGCTGGGCGCGCAGCCGACGAGGACGACGCCGGCCGCGAGGGCGGGTGGCAGGTGCAGCAGATGCGCGATCAGCCACCCGAGTCCCGGCATGATCACGTAGTGGGCCGCGAGACCGAGGAGGACCGCCCAGGGCCGGCGTGCCACGCCCTTGAAGTCGTCGAGGGACATGGTGAGTCCCATGCAGAACATGACCACGCCGAGGAGGTAGGGCACGTCGGTGCCGTACGCGGCGAAGGTGCCGGGCAGGGCGAGGCCCGCCACGCCCGCGGCGATGACGAGGAGGGGGAAGACGGTGACGGCTCGGCGGGCGGCGCGGTCCGCCGGGGCGGAGCCGACCGCGTCCGGGGTCGAGGCGGCGGCGGTGCGCGGGGCGTGAGGGCTGCTCTGCATGCGATGCATGTAAGTGCCACGTATCAGTTGCGGCAACCGCGTCTCGCGATCCGGGCCGCGCCCCGCGGGCCGGCCCGCCATCGTCCGGCGGTGAACCCGTGGCCGTCAGGCGGAGAGCCCGTCGTCGTCAGGCGGTGAGCCCGCCGCCGCCAGCCGGTGAGCCCGCCGCCAGTCAGGGAGCCCGCCGTCGTCAGCCCGTGGTCTCGCGGATGCGGGCGAGCAGGGCACGCAGTTGGTCGCGGTCCTCGGCGGTGAGGGCGGCCGTCGCCTCGGCGAGCGCCACGCGGTCGATCTCCTCCGCCTCGCGATGGCAGCGCAGACCCTCGTCGGTCAGGCGCAGCAGGAACGCCCGCCGGTCCTGGGGGTGGCGCACCCGCTCCACCAGCCCGTCGCGTTCCAGGCTGTCGACGATGGTGGTCGTGGTCCGGGCGGCGATCCCCGCCATCTCGCTCAGGTCCCGCATCCTCAGGGGCCGTTCCGCCCGGGCCAGCATCCTCAGCGCGCGCAGCCGGGCGACCGACGCTCCCCCCTCCCGCAACCGGGCCTCCACGAACTGCCGCAACCGGTACGTCGTTTCGAAGAGCTCGTCGACCAGGATGTCGCTGCTGCCGTGCACTGCCATGGAACGTCTCGATTCCCTTCTGCCCCCGGCTCCGCCGGCGAACGAAAAGCCATTCTATGAGCAGACACATAATGTGTATGCTCAGCATGTGTCTCCACGTCGCTTCGCGCTGCCTGCTCTCCCCCTCTTCACCACCTTCTCCTCCCGCCTCAGCCAGCGCCTGGTCGTCCCGGTGATGTGTGTCAGCGTGACCTTCATCGCGATCGCCGATGGTGCGATCACCACGGTGGCGCTGCCGGCCATCGCGCGGCAGTTCCACCTCACGACGGCGGCCCTGGACGGGGTCGTCGTGGTCTACCCGGTCGCCCTGGCCATGGCCATTCCGGCATCGGCCTGGCTGGTCGAGCGGTTCGGCGGAAAGCGCGTCCTGCTGACCGCGCTGGTCGGCTTCCTCGCCGCCTCGCTGCTGTGCGGCACGGCCGCCTCCCTCGGTCAACTCGTCGCCTACCGTGCGGTGCAGGGACTCTCGGCCGGCGTGCTGTTCCCCGCCTCGGCCGCGCTGCTGTTCGCCACCTTCACCTCCTCGGAGCAGGTGCGCATATCCCGTTACATGATCATCCCCCAGCAGATCGCGCCGGCCGCCGCGCCCGTCCTCGGCGGGCTGCTGGTGGATCACCTGACCTGGCGGTGGGTCTTCTACGTCAATCTGCCGGTGGGCCTGCCGGCCGCGCTGTTCGGCGCGGTGTTCCTGGCCGGGCACCGCGGCGGCCGGCCCGGCCGCTTCGACCTGCCGGGGCTGCTGCTGAGCGCGGCCGCGCTGGGCAGCGTGATGTTCGGCATCTGCGAGGGCCCCAACCGCGGCTGGTCGTCGGCCTCGGTCATCGTCCCGCTGGCGCTCGGGACGGGGCTGCTGGCGGCGGCGGTCGTGGTCGAACTGCGTGTGCGGGAACCGCTGCTGAAGCTCCGGCTGTTCGGGCACCGCCTCTTCCGGGACACCAACCTGATGAACCTGGTCGGCCTGATCCCCATCCTCGGCGCCATGTACATCGGCCCGCTCTTCCTCCAGCAGGCACAAGGACGTACGGCTCTCGAGTCCGGCATCACCACCTTCCCCGAGGCCTTCGGCGTCCTGCTGACCGTCCAGGTCGTCGGGGTCCTGTACGCCAGGGTCGGTCCGCGCCTCATCATCGGCTGCGGCCTGGTCGGGGTGTGCGGGGTGCTGCTGCTCTTCGCCACCTGCGACGCGCACACCGGTCTGTGGACCTTCCGCGGCTACATGTTCCTGCTCGGTCTCGCCATGGGCTGCTTCTTCGTGCCGACGACGGTGGCCTCGCTGGCCACGATCGGCCGGCCGGACCTGGCCCAGGCTTCCACCCTGAACACCGTCGTACGCCAGACCGGTGGCGCGCTCGCGCCGGCGGCGGTGACCACCGCGCTCGTCCTGGGCACCCCGCCGGCGACCGCCGCGGACCCGCCCGTGACCGCCTACCAGCACGCCTACCTCGCGCTCGCGGCGATCGCCGCGGTGGTCGCGGTCTTCGCCTTCACGCTCCCCGACGGGCCCGCTCGCGCCGCCGCCCGCGGCGGCGCCGCCCCTGCGGGCCGGCCGGTGTTCCTCCGGCGCCGACGCGAACGGATCGAGGGGTAGCCCCTGCCCACCACCCGAGGTGACGGGTGATCAGGGGATGCGGGACGGCATGTCAAGCACCGACCCGCCGTACGGGGCGGCGCTTCCCGCTGCTCCAAAGGTGACCAGGCGTCAGAAGATCACCTCTAAGGACTAATTGTCCGTCAATCCGCCAATCTGACATGGCACTTTGCTTCTCCGCCCGTGTCGCCCGAGGACGTGCGCGAACGCCTCGGATGCCCCGATCGGCCCCTCCCGCCGTCGCGCCCGCTGTTCCCGAAATGACAGCTATGGGGGGCATCAGTACGTTCGATCACACATCGGCTGCCGAGCCGATCGCTCCCTGAGACAGGAGAAGCAGAGCCATGATCATCACTCGTTCGCACGCGATGACCACCGCCGTCGCGGCTGCCGCGGCCCTGGCCGCGAGCGGCATCACCTACGCCTCGGCCGCCGTCGAACCGTCCCAGGCGATTGCCGCCCTCCGCCAGGCGCCCGCTCCCGCCCAGGCCCCGATGGGCGGCGACACCGGGAACAACAACAGCAAGGGCAATGAAGGCCACGAAAACAACCATGGCGGCAATCATCGCCACTACGAGGAGGGCTGGATCCACATCAACGAGCGCTCCTACTCCGCCCACCCGGGCGGCTGCATCACCGTGGTGAGCGGCCTGGGCTCCACGAGCCTGAACATCCGCAACGACAGCCGCAGGACCGTCGAGGTGTTCCGCGGGGTCACCTGCGACAACGGTGCCCCCGTCGCCACGGTCGGGCCCCGCAGCGAGAGCAACGGCGTGAGGCCCGGCCAGGCCGGCGACGTGTTCGTCAAGAACGGGGTCGTGGGCAGCTTCCGGGTCATCGACCGCTACGACGACTGGGACGACTACGGCGGCCGCGGTGACCACGGCGGCGACCGGGGTGACCGAGGCGACTACGGGGACGACTACGGAGACGACTACTAGAGGCAGCCGCAGCACGCAGGCGAAGCGGAACACCGGCCCGCCGTAATCGCGCCGGACCTCTGACGCCGAGACCGCAAAGACGCCGACACCACGAAGACACAGAATCCCGGCCCGCCGTAATCGGGCCGGGGTTCTGCTTTCGGGGGCGCGGCGGCGCCGGGGAACGGTGCCGGACGCCGGGGGAATGGTGTCAGCCGGCGGGGACGAGGTCAGCCGGCGGGGAACCCAGCGGCACTCCAGGCGGCGTACTCCTGGCGGACGTAGGGGCGGCGGCCGAGGTCGAACTCGACCGAGTCGGGGCGGTGCGGGCCGGCGACCAGTTCGGGGTGGCGGCGGTCGTACACGACGAGTTCCTCGGCGGTGCGGATCGCGGCGCCGACCGCGTCGGTGCCGGGGGCGTCCAGTGCCATCCGGTCCATGAGGGCGGCCCGGCGCAGCAGCAGGAGTCGCTCGGCAGCCGCGGCATCGCGGGGCGGGGCGGTGAGGCACCTGGCCTGACGTCCGTCGCGTTCGGCCCCGAGCGCGAGCACCTCGTGCATCTCGCGGCGCAGGACCGGGGCGTTCGCGTACGCCTGCCCCGGGACCGGGGCGTCGAATCCCTCGCCGGTGCCGGGGTCGACGTTCCCCTCGCTGGCCTCCGGGCCGGCGCTCGCGGTCACAGCGGCGCCGGGTCCGGCGTGCCGGCGCGGCTCGCAGCCGTGGTCGCGGCCGGTCATGCGCGGCACCGGAGGTGGGCGCGGACCTCGCGGCCGCCGCACGTCTGGTGTATCTCGGTCGACTGCGCGAGGTACTGGACGATGCCGGTGCCGCGACCGTGCTCGTCAGGGGCCACGTCATGCCCGCGGTGCTCCACGGGAGTTCCGGAGTCGGTGACCACGATGTGCAGGGTGTCGTGGTCGAGGACGAGCAGCAGCGTCATCGACTCACGGCCGTACTGGGCGGCGTTGGCCGCGAGTTCGTCGACGATGAGGACGGCGGAGTCGCGCTCGCTGTCGGGAACGCTCCAGCACCCCAGCAGGTCCGCCGCGAAGTGACGGGCGGCGGAGACATGCGCCTCGTGCGCGGGCAGGGTGAGCTGTGCCTGGTGGCGCCACGGCCGCGGGAGCGGCGCGTTCGTCGGGGGGAATTCGGTCACAGACATGGTCTTCTGGCTCTTCTGTGCAGGGTGCGGAAGCCGGAGCGCGAGGTCGCCGTGAACGGCGGGGCGGTTGTTCCTTCCGGAAACTCCGAGAGTGTGCTCACTGGGTTTCACGGTTCGCGGACGCCGGACGGTTCGACACTTCTGCGGCTTTTCTCACGCCCGGACCGTGACCAGTTTCTGGCCGTTGCCCGCGACGATCTCGAAGTGCCCGATGGCCGTCGGAGACATGGCGACCGCCCCTGGGATCATGGTCCCGGACGGGTACTCGCCCGCCCGCCAGGTCGCGCCGTCGACCCTTGCCCCGCCGGGCCCGACGGCCTGCAACCGGCAGGTGATTCCGGCGGGCGCGCCCTTGGCGGACACCTGGAGCACGCTGCCCCAGGCGGCGGCGGAGACCTTCACCGACGCGGAGACGCCGGTGACGGGATCGGTTCCGGAGAAGGTGCGTACGGGCACCGGCGCCGTCGGTGCCGGACGTGTCGCCTCGGGGCCCACGCTTCCGACGGTGGCCAGCCAGGTGCCGCCCGCCGCCGCCGCGACGAACATCAACGAGGCGGCGGCGCCCGCCAGTTGCAGCCGCCAGGTCCTGCGGCGCCGGGCCGCGGCCTGCTGGAGCAGCCGGTCGAGCAGGCCCGGCTCGGCCGCCGGCGGTGCCGTGGCCGTGTCGGGCCGTGCGGGCGCGGAACCCCGCGCGCTCTCGGCCGCCCGGGCCACCAGCCGATCGGCCAGTTCGTCGCCGGGGGCCGGCACCGTCTGACCCGAGATCTCGGCCACGGTGACCGTCGAGAGCAGTGCGGGCAGTCCCGCCAGCTTGGCGTGCTCCGCCCGGCACTCGTCGCACACCGCGAGGTGGGCGCGTACCTGTTCCATGTCCGCGGGCGGCAGCGCGCCCAGGACGTAGTCTCCCAGCGCCAGCCGGAGATCCTCGTGGTGGTCCGCGTTCTCGTTCATCGTCCACACCTCCCGCCGTGCGCGCTCATGGCTCGATGCCCCGTTCCTGCAACGCCAGCCGCAGGGCCTGCAGGGCGTAGTAGGTCCGCGACTTCACGGTGCCCAGGGGAATGCCCAGGACGTCCGCGGTCTGCGCCATGGTCCGGCCCCGGTAGTACGTCTCCAGCAGCACGGCACGGTGGTCCGGGGACAGCGTCCGCACCGCGTCGGCCACCGCCCAGCTCTGCAACGCCTGCTCGATCTGGTCCTCGGCCGGGGTCTGCTCGGCGGCCCGCTGAAAGGCCTCGCCGTCCGCCTCGGCAGGCCTGGCCTGCCGGGCCCGGTGGGCGTCGATGACCAGGTGCCGGGCGACCGTGCACAGCCATGCCCGGGCCGGGCCGCGTGCGGGGTCGAACGCGGCGGGGTGCTGCCACGCCCGCAGCAGCGTCTCCTGCACCACGTCCTCGGCCCATTGCCGGTCTCCTGAGGTCAGCCGCAGCACGAAGTGGAACAGGGCTCCCGCGTGCTCGGCGTACAGAGTGCGAAGCAGTTCCTCGTCGGCGGTCGAAACGGTCCCTTTACCGGAGACACGGCTCGCGGAGCGATCCGGATCGGCCGTTGGCCCACGTTTTCGGGAACTCCAGGGCATATGCCGATCATCACATATATGTCCTGCTTTCGCCGCGCAACACAGAGTGCGGAACCGGTGACGCCGCGGTCAGGACGACACCTGTCAGGCTCGACATGATCAACAAGAAATCACACAAAAGGTGCGGATCGACCGAACCTTGCGGCACCTGTCACCCGTGGAGCCAGACATGGGCCGATCGTGTGCCCCGCCGGCGCACCTCCGCCCCCGCCTCTTCCGGATCAGCAAGGACCAGCAAGGACCAGCAAGGACCAGCATCATGCACCTGAACCTTCGTCCACCAGGCCGGCGATCCCGCGCCGCGGCCACCCTGGCCGTCGCCGTCGTCGCCACCGCGGGCACGCTGGGGCTCCTGAGCGCGTGCGGCCAGTCGGATTCCTCGCCCAGCGGAGCCGGAGCCCTCACCCCCGGCCAGGGCCAGCACCAGACGGCCGGAATGCCCGGTGACACCGGGCAGAACGGGCAGGGCGGCACGGCGGGCTCCCACCCCGGCGGCTCGCCGATGCCCCACATGACCATGCCCATGAGCCCGGGCAAGGGGCCGTCGACGGCGCCGGTGTCCGGGCACACCGTCGCGATCAAGAACTTCGCCTTCGCCCCGGCCACCCTGAAGGTCCCCGCGGGCACGACCGTGACCTGGACCAACGAGGACACAGACGCCCACACCGTCACCAGCACCTCGTCGGGCGGACCCCTGCACTCCTCCGCCCTGGCCACCCACGACACCTACCGCTACACGTTCACCAAGCCCGGCACCTACGCCTACCTCTGCACGATCCATCCGTTCATGACCGCCACCGTGGAGGTGACCCGATGACCGAGTACCCCGACCGTCACGACCGGTTGCCGGACGCCGATGCCGAGCTGCCCGCCGAGGAGCACGGGATGACCCGGCGCCAGCTCATGCGGCACGCGGGGTGGTTCGGCGGAGCAGTGGTGCTGACCGCCGCCGGCGGCGAGGTGATCAGCCACATCGCCGGCTCCCAGGACACCGCCGCGAGCGCCGCCGCGGCGACCGACGGCGCGCTGCGGTTCGTCCAGGTCTCCGACAGCCACATCGGCTTCGCCGGCCCGGCGAACACGGACGTCGCCGGCTCCTTCACCGAGGCGATCCACCAGGTCAACTCACTCGGTTTCAGGCCCGACTTCGTCATGCACAGCGGCGACCTGACCCACCTGTCCACCAAGGGCCAGTTCGACCAGGTCAAACAGATGATGACCGGCATGCGGACCGACCGCGTCTTCACCGTGCCGGGCGAGCACGACTCCATCGGCGACGCGGGCCGCGCCTACCGGCAGACCTTCGGCAGGGGCACGCTCGGCGACGGCTGGTACAGCTTCGACACCCACGGTGTGCACTTCGTCGCCCTGGTCAACACACTGAGCCTGGAAAAGCTCGGCCATCTGGGCAACGAACAGATCGACTTCGTCCGCAAGGACCTCGCGGGAGTGTCCTCGGACACCCCCGTCGTGGTCTTCAGCCACATACCGCTGTTCGCCATGTACCCGCGGTGGGGCTGGAGCACCGACGACGCCCTGAAGGTCATCGCCCTGCTGCGCCGCTTCTCCTCGGTCACCTGCCTCAACGGGCACGTCCATCAGCTGTTCACCAAGACGGAGGGCAACATCACCTTCCATTCCGCCACCACCACCGCCTACCCGCTGCCGAAGCCCGGCCGGGCCCCGGCCCCCACTCCCCAGGTCGTGCCCGCCCGGCAGCTCAAGGACGCGCTCGGCATCCGCACCGTCGACTACCGGCAGGGCGACCGGGAACTGGCCGTCAAGGATGAGAGGCTGGCATGAACGACCGACGTCTCCTCGATCCCGCCCTGCGCGCGGGGATTGCCGCCACGCTCGCGGGCAGCGGTTACATCCACGCCCAGCTCTACGTCGACGAGTACCGCTTCATCCACGTCGTCGGCCTCCTCTTCCTGCTCCAGGCCAGCGTCTCCTTCGCCGTCGCGGCCCTGCTGCTGATCGGGATGCCGCCGCTGCTGAGAGCGGCCGCGGCCGGTGTGGCCCTCGGCGCCCTCGCCGGCTTCGCCGCCTCACGCACCGTCGGCGTGTTCGGGTTCACCGAGAAGGGACTGCAACCCGCCCCGCAGGCCCTCCTCAGCCTCCTGGCCGAGACCTGCACCCTGCTGCTCCTCGCCGTCTGGCAGGCGACCGTGCCCGACCGGGTCGTGGCCGCCCCCGCATGAGGTTCCGTGCGCGGCCCGCCACGGCGGGCC